>NZ_JBHLWY010000037.1:0-124366 GCF_042432615.1 Bhargavaea ullalensis | reverse complement strand
TGTTGCTGGCATATCTGCTTGATATGTCCGAATCATGTGTTTTCTTCACCCGACGGGGTCGGGATCCGGAAACAATTTTATCAGCGTTTTGCTGTTCAGTTTTCAAGGTTCAGTTTGCTGTCACTCGTTTTTGGCGACTTCCTTAGTATAGCATCGGCCGCCGGACAAGTCAACAACTTATTTCATTTCTTTTCTCACTGCGTCTCGCTTGGAAACGCAACGTTGATAACTATACCACCGCCTCCGCAAGCGTGCAAGCCCTGAATCAATAGGCGGAATCTTTCGTTATGGAAGCCGTCCGGTGCTTGCATTATATAACTCATCGGCACGTTCATTCTTCAATAGAAGAATGGCCGCGCTCATACTGCCGGGCCGCTTCGGTTTGACAGATGCCAAAAGCGTTAAGACAAAATTAAAGATTCTGGGGGGCTCCTTCCAATCGGGACCCGGCGTTCCTCAGTTTATTAGATGATACCAGACATCGGTTTTCTGCAAATAAAAATAACCAGCCGGCAGAATCTATTCCGCCGGCTGATCTTGTTATGGTTTACCGTTCCGGTCTATCCCTTTTTCCTCCAGTCTCAACTGTATTGCAGCCATTGTTTCTTCCCGGTTAAAGTAGAACTCATTGCCCCGGATGCTCCGAAATTCCCAGCCGACCCGCTCAAGGGATTGCCGACGCCGAAATTCTGCGAGGTGGCGTTCGGCCCCCTGCCATTTGTCGCCCTCACATTCGACGGCAAGACGATCGTTCTCTCCCTCGATGACGAAATCGATCACATACCGCCCTACCCGGACTTTCGGCTTCACTAGGTATCCCCGTTTCTGAAGATCATGCAATACGTCCAATTCAAATCCGGATCCGCACAGACTTTCCGGATCCACCGATCGTTCCACTTCCACTTCCGTCTGCCTGCAGTAGCCAAGCAGCCGGCTTCGAAGGTCATCAGTGTTCAAATCCTCCAGATCCACCGAATGATACAGGCGCATCTGGTTTTTCGCGCGGCTTGCCGCAACATTGAATCGTTGCTTGTCAGCCATGCCGGTGAACGCCCGGAATCTCCGGTTCGGAGCCACTACCATCGAGAGGAAGATGATATCCCGTTCATCTCCCTGCAGCGTATACGGTGTTCCGCAGAGGATCCGGCGCCTGACGAATTCTTCATCGCCGATTGCGTTGCGAATTTTGGTCTCGAGCAGGCGGTGTTGCTTTTGGCCCTGCAGCGAAATGACGCCGAATGTCTGCCCGTCATACTTTGCTTCGCCCATCATCCGGACAATGTCCTCAACGATCCGGTCAACTTCCTGTGCATTAACGTCTTTTTCAGACTCATCATTTTCGCCATCTTCCACTTTCACGGCAATCACCGGCTGATTGAACCGCTCCTTCTCAATCGGAACACGCATTGGCACCATTTCACCATCATAGCTGAGTCTGTTGGAAAACTGGATGATTTCCTTAACTGACCGGAAGTGCTCGCGCAGCATGAGTTTGCCGCCTTTCGGAAACATTCCTTCCGCCAGTTCGTACAGGGATGTATTTCCGTCAAGGAGGGCGGCATTCGGTATTTCCTTCAAATAACGCCGCCCGAGCTCCCGGACATCATCGAACCTGACGCCGATGGATTGCGGGCTGATCTGCTCTTCATCTCCCACGACAATTATTTTCTTTCCTCTGAGGAGCACATTTGCCGAATAGATATCGCACTGGCTGCTTTCGTCTAAAATGATCACGTCGAACTTTTCATTCGTGGCCGGGAAGTTCTCGAGCACCTGGTTGATCGGCATGATCCATACAGGGATGGCGGTCTGTGCAACTTTCATGTTTTCCCGCGCCGTCTTCAAATAATAGCGCGCGTGACGGCCCGTTCCTTTTCCATAGCGCTTGATGCTGGATTTCCAGGCTGAGAGGGCGGCCTTCTCCCGCTCGGTCATGTTCTCCAGCAGATTCGCCCATGTGGAGTTTTTTACGATCTTATTGATCAAAGACGACTGCTCTGACTGCTCTTCTGCGATCCGGCGGCGGATCAGTTCTGTGTCCATGTCTGCAGAGGCATCCACCCACGATTTCAGCTTGCGCCACTGGAACGCTTCTTCCCAGTTTTCAGGAAACCGATATTCTACACCGAGTCGTTCTTCAAGCCGGGCCTTCGTTTCAGGCAGCACTGCCGCAAGCCGGCCAAGCAGGTCTTTAAGCCTCAGCGCCTCCTGCCGGCGGCCTGATAACTCTGTTAGCTCTTGAAGCAGCCCGGTATACTTCTCCTCATCCAATTCTTCGATTGCGCAGATCATTTGGGACACGACCGGATGAGCATCTTCGCGGTCATTTGTCTCCTGCAGTTCCACAACCAGCTTTCGGAGATTCTCCTTCCACGCCTCGTGTTCCGGATAAATACGCGCCTTCTGTATGCTTTCCAGAAGTTCTTTCTCAAGATCATCCGGTTGGTAAAACACTTCGTCCTCCAGCCGCTTGACATACGGTGACTGTTTGAGCGACTCGACCTCGGCTACGAGTTGGCGGATTTTCTTGAACAGCGTCAGATTTTCGTCCATTTCATACGGGAATCGCCGGGCGTCCACGTCGATTTCCGGAAGTCCCGATTCTCGGGACGGCGCATTGTAGATCCGCCGCAACGTATAACGCAACTCTTGGTAATCAACAAATTTGCGGAACACCTCGACATCCGCCGCCGTACGGATCGGATGTCCGTCAAGCCAGTCATGCTGATACAGATACTTGGCTTTCCGGCCCCTCCCCAAAAAGAACAGGAATCCTGGCTCTCCGTCTCGCTTCAGCTCATCCGCAAGCATTTCAAGGTGCTCCTTCACTTCGCTCACCGGGAACGGAGGCGAGGCAAGCCGGTGGTTGGCAAGTTCGGCGTACAGGGAAGAAAGCGTTGCATTCATTTCCTCCATCCCGGCCTGCCAGTCCAGCCAGCGCTTTTCCCGCAGGCCACCGGCGGCAAGGTCTGCGATCAATAAGCCATGCCGGTCCAGATCAATCTAACGCAAGTGTTCCACCGCCTGCCGAACGGTGTCTTCGAGGGTTCGGAGCGATTGAGCATCCGCCGGCCAGTCATTCCAGCTGATGAGCCTCCGGGCCTCCTCCAGCTCCTTTTCAAGCACGGCGCGGTCATTGGCAAGCCATTTCAGGCGCTGCTGTGATATCAAGTCTTTCTCCGGATCCGGCAGCCACTGTTCCGCCAGACGGAACCACTCTGGACCGATTTCATTTTTCAGCTGCCAAAGTTGCCTGAACTCTACTTCGCCAAGCGGAAACCCTTCATCGAGGTCTATCCGGTCGGGAATCCACCCGGCATCCACCGTCTGTTCTGCCAGCCGCTTCGCCGCTTCTGGTTTTGTCAGTCGCTCGTTTCGCCATTCGATCGGTGTGCCTTCCTCTTTTGCGTATTCGTTCAATTTCTGAACCAGTTCCTCCTCCCGCTCCCGGCTTTCGAGCAGATCGTCACGGTCTTGTTCCACGGACCGGTGGAGCTTCTGAGGATCCAGCTCGCCGAGTTTCTCGCTGATGAGCCGTGTGGATGCCTCGATGTCCTGCAGTGACTCACGGCCTCCGCCGAGCACCGGCACGCATAAATCACGGATTTCCTCCGGTATTTTGTTTTTCAGCACCTTGAGCGGGCTTTCTTTTTGGCTCGTGATAAGCACTTTCTTCCCTTCTGCCAGAAAGTGAGAAACGAGGTTTGCGATCGTATGCGTTTTCCCTGTTCCGGGCGGTCCCTGGACCGTTACCCCAAAATGAGTGCCGATCCGCTCCACGATGTCTTTCTGTTGTTCGTTGGATGGAAGCGGGAAATACAAAATGTCATCTGTCAGCTTGTCGGAAACCGTTTGTTCCGTCACTTCTCCTCCGATGAGGGACAGCACAGCAGGAGACAGGTCGATGGAACCGCTGCGGATGCCGCCGACAATCTGTGAGAGGTCGTCGCGGATGACCCGCGATTGCTTGGATCGCAGCAGGAACATTTTCCGCGGATAAGCAACAGGCACACTCGTAGTGCGGCCGGGTTCCTTCTCCTCTGAATACCGGCCATTCGCATCGATCAGATGGACAAACTCTTTCAAAAATCGGCGGATCTCCTCCGACTCGCCGAGGCCGACCTCCGGAATGGAAGCGATCAGCTCTTCGGCCTGCCTGGAATGGGGAAACGTTACACCCATGAACGGCTCCTGCTCGAAAACGAACAGATCCTCGACGGGCTTTGCTGCAATCACCCCGTTCACCGCATCAAAGGTCAGCTCCAGCTTCGACGACAGGACCGGCGTCCGGATGAGACCGATTGACGGATCCGGATGATTCCATAGGAGCAGCCCCTCACCGAGCACAAGTTCCAAATTCTCCCCCTCATTTTCAAACCGGGTGAGCAGGTTGAAAAACTCTTCGTAAAGGGCGAGCGCCGTTTCCTTGCTTCTGAGATTTTGGCTCCAGGCCTCCCACTCGCGCCGCCAACAGCCATAGACCCTCACACGTTCCTCATTTTCATCAAACTCGGCATATCGCGTCACGCCGTCCTCTTCTTGCACAGCCTTCCGCTCAATCCTTTCCGGGAAACTGCCCCGTCCGGAAACCTCCCCTGTCAGCCAGCCTTGCAGGGCGACCGGCCTCACCGGCGGAATCCGCTCTGCTTCCGTAATTCTCGGGCGGCGGATTTCAAACTCCGACCCGGCTGCCGAGCAATCATCACCGACAAGACAATCAAAGCCTGAACGCAGTTCTCCCACCGTCCAAACCCGGTCGTATTCCCGGAAATCCCGTTTGATCTTCCCTGTCAGCATATTCAACGAGTGCAAGTACTCGAAAAACTGTATCGCCTTGTCCTGATCTGTGAGTTGAACCAACCTATCCAGCCGCCTTTCGCCCTACCCGAAAATACGTTTATTCTGCTATTGTTTGTCCCTACTATAAAAGATTCGGCGCTTCTCGACAAATGTCTTGGAAGGATATACAGGAAGAGCCGATACCCGGAAACGGCATCAGCTCCTGTGATGAAGCTATCCAAAAAAATCGGCCCATCCGTGCAGCCACTGAAGAATGCCGTAGAGCAGCGGAATCGTGAGCACGCAGAAAATCGTGGAATGGATGACACCATAGGACGCAAACACCGCGTCCCCGCCGAACTTCTGCGCATACACCGTCGTCGTCGCCGCGCTCGGCATGCCGGCGGTCAGGACGGCGATGACGAGCAGCGGATACGGTACGCCAATTAAAATGAAAACGAGCAAAGTCAGCGGCAAAATCAGCAACTTGAACGAGGAAGCGATCCACAGGTGGACGTTCCGGCTGAATTCCCTCAAGTCGCTCAACCGGGTCTCCGCGAGCAGACTGCCGATCAGAATCATCGACAGCGGGATCGTCATCTTCCCGACATCCTCAAAAGTCGCCGACAGGATCTCCGGCCAGCCAAACGGAAGAACGAGCATGACGACGCCGACAACAGTAGCGAGAATCCCCGGATTAAGGAATAAAACCCGCCAATTCACCGACGGCTTATCGCGGGTAAACAAGAAGATCCCGTACGTCCAGATCAACACCAGGTAACAAATGTTGAACAGCGTCAGATAAACGATCCCCTGCTCGCCCATCAGGATATAACTCACCGCGAACCCGATAAAACCCTGATTGCCGAAAACGATCAAACTCTCATACACGCTTTTTTGGCCGTCGGGAAGAAGTGCCCTTCTCCGAAGCCACCCCGCCATGAAAACCGACACGGTGAGCACAAATGCCGACATGGCCACAAGCCAGGCAAAGTCTGCCAGCATTGCTGCCGATAAGGGCGTGTCCAACGAAAACAGGATCAGCGCCGGCAAAGTGATGTAAAGCAACAGCTGCGTAATCACCCCATTGGCCTGGCGGCCCAGAACTTTCAGCCGCCGCCCTGCAAAACCGGCCGCCGCCATCAAGTAAAGAGGACTCATGGCCAGCAAAAACGCGGAAACAGACAGCGGATACCCTCCTGTTTTCATACTGGATGACCATTTGGCAGATGGATGGTTTGTATCTTAAAAACTTCTTTTAAACCGATCACCTTCTCCAACCCGCACATAGCTTGTGAAACTCCACAAAAACCCCCAGCAAACCTTGTTAAACTCCCTATATACGAATAGTCAGATACTATTTAATATTTAACCTACTAAGCGAAGGAGGGGCTCGTCATGAGTAAACTTACAAGCGTACAAGAAGTCACCAAACCGGACAAGCCGGGCTTTTTCCAGCGAATGCTGAATGGCGTGGAGACGGCCGGCAATAAGTTGCCGGATCCCGTCACGCTTTTTGCCCTGTTCACCATTCTTATTTTGATCGCCTCTGCCGTATTTGGTTCTCTTGGACTTTCTGCCGTTCACCCGGGTACGGGCGAAACAATCACGGTGATCAACCTGCTGAACGGTGAAGGAATCCGCAGCATTGTCACCACACTTGTTCCCAACTTTACAGGTTTCCCGCCCCTCGGTCTTGTTCTTGTCGTTATGCTTGGAGTGGGTCTTGCTGAGTCAACAGGACTGGTAACCACTTTCATGAAAACAACGATCCTGAATGCGCCGACCAAGATTATTCTGCCAACCATTCTGCTTATCGCAGTTCTCGGCAATACGGCAGCGGACGCAGCGCAGGTCGTCCTTCCCCCGATTGCGGCTATGATCTTCGCTGCGCTTGGCCGAAACCCAATCGCCGGACTCGTCGCCGGCTATGCGACCGTCACCGGTGCCTTCAGCGCGAACCTGATCGTCTCGATGCTCGATCCGCTCATCTTTGGCTTTACCCAGTCAAGTGCGCAGATCATTGATCCCTCTTATACAGGGAACCCGGCCATCAACTGGTATTTCCTGATCGCTTCAACGTTTGTCATTATTCCGGTCGCAGCATTCGTCACAACAAAAATCACGGAGCCCCGGCTCGGCACATATACAGGCGAAATCGAAAAACTGGAAAAGACGACACCTGAGGAAAAGCGCGGCCTGCTTTGGGCTGGCATTTCACTCGCTGCTTATACGGTTTTGATTGTCTGGCTCGTCTTGCCGGAAAACGGCATCCTGCGCGATCCGGAAACCGGCGGAGTCATTGTCTCTCCATTTATGACGGGAATCGTCCCAATCATGCTGTTCGGCTTCCTCATCCCGGCGCTCGCCTACGGCTTCGCATCCGGTTGTCTGAAAAATGACAAGGACGTTGCCGAGCACTTGACGAAGGCGATGTCGGGGATGGGCGGTTATATCGTTCTTGCCTTTGTCGCCGCCCAGATGATCGCCTTTTTCGGGATGAGCAACCTGGGTCCGATCATCGCCATCAATGGGGCGGCTTTCCTTCAGAATATCGGAATGGAAGGGCTTGCCCTGTTCCTCGGGTTCATTGTGATCGCCGGCGGCATCAATCTCTTGATCGCGAGTGCATCCGCCAAGTGGGCACTGCTCGCGCCGGTATTCGTGCCGATGTTCATGCTGATGGGCTACGATCCTGCCGTGACGCAAGTGGCTTATCGAATTGCAGACTCAATCACGAATCCGATCACACCGATGCTCGCTTATTTCGCCATCCTGCTGACATTTGCTAAGAAATATGACAAAAACATCGGAATCGGCACCTTGATTGCGACCCTGCTTCCCTACACCATCGCATTCGCGATTTTCTGGTTGCTGTTGTTCTCCGCCTGGTTCCTGCTCGGACTTCCGCTCGGTCCCGGTGGCGGCATTCACTTACCATCCTAATTTCAAGGAGGCAAAAATATGATCACGAAATATGAAAACGTAACCCTTTATACCGGTACAGGAAAAAAGCTGACGAGATCCTCATTGGTCTTCAATGACAACCGCATCGTGGCCGTCGGCGAAGAAGCCGCTCGTCTGGAGAGTGAAATAACGATTGATGGAACCGGCAAAACGATCATCCCCGGCTTGTTCGATATGCATCTTCACCTCGGAATGGATGGGGTTGCCGATCCTTTTTCGCAGATTGCAGCGGATTCTCAGACGCATGCGGCATTCCGTCATAATGCCAATGCTCAAAAGCAGCTGAAGTCAGGAGTAACAAGCGTCCGGAACCTCGGCTCCAAGTGGCATATCGACCTGGAATACCGTGATGCGATCGCCGCTGGGCTCACAACCGGTCCAACCGTATATGGCTCAGGACAGGCCATCGTCATGACGGGAGGCCACGGCTATCCGTTCTCTACCGAAGCGGACGGAGAAGACGAAATCCGAAAAGCGGCCAGGGCAACGCTGAGGGCTGGCGCGGATGTTTTGAAACTGATGGCGACAGGAGGCGTCATGACACCGGGCGTTGATCCAGGATCTCCCCAGCTGTCCGAAAGGGAAATGCGCGCAGCCGTCGAAGAAGCGACCCATGCCGGAAAGACGACGGCCGCCCACGCACAGGGGACCGCCGGCATCCAAAACGCAGTCAGAGCAGGAATCACGACAATCGAGCACGGCATCTTCCTCGATGATGAAACAATCGAGCTGATGCTGAAATACGGAACGGTTCTTGTTCCGACACTTGCTGCTCCCTACTATATTGTCCAGAACGCCGACTCCGGTGCTATTCCGCCGCAAGCTGTCAAAAAAGCGGTCGACTGCCTGGAAGCCCATAGAGAGAGCTTTGGAAAAGCGGTGAAGGCAGGCGTTAAAATTGCAGCAGGAACAGATGCCGGGACCCCGTTCAATCTTCACGGTGATTTTGCAAAGGAATTGGAACTGATGCACACAGGAGGCATGACGGTCGGCGACATCATCAAGTCCGCCACGCTGAACGCAGCCGAAACACTGAATGCCGACTCTTTGACAGGTTCCCTCGAAAAAGGAAAAGCAGCAGATATCGTTGTTCTCAATCAGGATCCGGAAGAAACTATTCATGCATTCCGTGATGTTCATACCGTTTATAAGGAAGGAGTGTCCGTATATGAATCTGAATACAGCGCCGTCCCTGTCACAAATTGAAAGTCTGGAAGCATGCCTCGGCACGCTGGAAGAACTTTATCCGGAAATGGTAGAAACCCGGAGGCACTTCCATCGTCACCCCGAACTCTCCCACCAAGAAATTGAAACGCCAAAGCAGATTGAACAGTTCTATAAGGAACTCGGCATGGAAGTCCGCAGCGGCGTCGGCGGCAGGGGAGTCGTTGCTAAGTTGACCCTCCCCGGTACAGCCAAGACGATTGCCTTCAGGGCGGACTTTGACGCTCTGCCCATTCAGGACGAGAAAAACGTCCCTTATTGTTCAACCGTTCCCGGCATTATGCACGCATGTGGCCACGACGGCCATACATCCGCGCTGATGGCCCTTGCAAAGAGCCTTTTCGTGAACAAAGAAAAGGTCCCTTGCAATGTTGTCTTCATACATCAATTCGGCGAGGAGGAGTACCCGGGCGGTGCCATGGCAATGATCGAAGACGGCTGCCTTGATGGAGTGGATGCCATATACGGATGTCACCTCCAGAGCACGATGCCTTCAGGCGTCATGTTTTACCGGGAGGGCTTCATCCAGGCGGCTGTCGATACTTTCTCCGTCACGGTCTGTGGAAAAGGCGGTCATGGGGCAGTCCCCCACGAAACCGTCGATCCGATTGTCGTCTCCTCACAAATTGTTTCGGCATTCCAGACGATCGTAAGCCGCAATACCGATCCCCTCCAACAGCTCGTGGTTTCCGTCGGCTCCATTCATAGTGGCGAAGCACCCAACGTCATTCCGACCGAAGCGGTCATGACCGGCACAATCCGTTCCTATGACCCTTCTGTCCGGAAGCTTGCCTCCGAACGGCTGACAAAAATCGCGGAAGGTGTGGCAGAAGCGATGAACGCCTCAGCGGAAGTACGGATTGAAACCGGGTACGACGCGCTTTGGAATCATCCGGAGGAAACCCGTATCGCCAAAGCGGCGATGATACAAATATTCGGCGAAGAGCACGTTCAGGAAACACCACCGGTCATGCCGGGTGAAGACTTCTCTTACTACACTCAGAAAGTGCCGGGTTCCTTCATTTTTGCCGGTGCCCAACTGAAAAACGAACACGATGTCTATCCTCATCATCACGCACGGTTTGACTTCGACGAGACGGCCATGCTCAACACGGCCAAAACATTCGCTTCCATTGTCTTTCAATACAAATAAGAAGACAAGAGCAGCCGGTTCGCCCGGCTGCTCTTTAATATTCAATCTCTATAGACAGATATGATAGAATGATCAGTAAATAGGATTGGAGTGAATGAAGTGGCAGCCGGCCATCCTAAAGAATCCCTTTTCCTTTGTCCGCGTACGGAAGCGCTCATGAACGTTGCAAAAGCCGTGAATTCGACTCTGGATTTGAGCGAACTGTTCGAGTTAACGCTAAAAGAATCGATCAGGGCCATCCGCGACGCCGACGGTGGGGCACTTTTTTTGTTCGAACCGCGTGAAAATCACCTCATCTGCAGATCTCATGTGAACTTTAATGAAGACGTCGAGCAAATCCGCCTGAAAGCCGGGGAATCGTTCACAGGAACCTGCTTTTCAACAAGAAAGCCGGTCCTCCTCCGTTCACTGGATGAAATCACAGCAGAGACTCAATCAATGTCTGAAACGAACCTGCGTCTTCTGGATCACTCAGTCGCACTGCACCCATCAAAAAACTCGTTTCGGGCGATGAGCGTCCCGCTCATATCAGCGACAGATCAATGCATCGGTGTGATCACCTTGAACGGTTTCGACCCGGAGGGCACTTTTTCGGAAGAAGACCTCAAGTTGTTGCAGGTTATTTCAGACCAAGCGGCGACCGCCCTGGAAAAGGCCCGACTGCACGAGGAATTGAAGTCGAAAAACGATCTTCTTGAACAGATTCTTGATTTCCAGCAGGATCTTCTTTTGCAGATGAACCTGGGGAGCGGTCTTGATGCCATGCTTGAACGGCTGGCTGTGCAGATTCAAAAACCCCTTTCTCTGTTCACTGTCTACGGAGAGTCATTTGAAACAGAAGCTTCCGGGAACGGGAAGCTTCTCACCGAGTACTTAGTCCGAAATGGCAGCCGCCTCATCGGAAAGCTCCTCGTTTACGGAGATGACGGACAAGCGCTTACTGAAACAGAACAATACTTTCTACAACAAAGCATTTTGTACTTCGCCCTGGAGATAAATCGCGCTGCGTCGATACGCGAAGTGGAACAAAGCTTCAAGAAACAGCTTTTGGACGACCTTCTATCCGGCATGTTGACGGACGACTTTATCGACCGGGCGCAAGGTCTCGGTCTCGCTGTGAGCGGTGCTTTCCTGCCCGTGGCTGCTGAAACAACCGAGCTTTTGAACGGAAACACTATTGAAGGTCTTGTCAAAAAGCAAGATTTCATGAGCTTTCTCCAGCTTGAGATCAACCGCCGCTTCCCGGGAAGTCTTGTCATACAAAACGAGCAGGCGTTCCTCCTCCTGCTTTCCGTAGAATCAGGAACCGCCGAATCATCCTTGAACCGGCAGATCCGGTTAATTGCTGACGAAGCAGACCAGTACATCCGGCATCGCAGAATCTCCACTTCTGCTAATTTCGCCATCGGACGTCCAGTTGAAGGAATGGAAAAACTGCCCGACTCGATCGAATTCGCATTCAAAACCCTCCGACTCATGAAAACGACCGCGTTTAAAGGGAACGTCGCCGATCGTATGCACTTCGGTTTGGAACGACTGCTTTTGCATAACTCAGGCAAGGATATCGAAGCCTTTCTTGAATCGACGCTCGGCCCACTGTTGGAAGGGGGTGACAATAAAAATGAAGAACTGCTTAAAACCCTCACCACCTTCATGCGCCACATCCAGCGACCGGGTGCTGCTGCCAAAGAATTGCATATCCATCCGAACACCTTGCAATACCGGCTCAAGCAAATCGCCAAGCTGCTGAATGTCGATTTTCAGAATGCCGAAGCCGTGCTCAACATGCAACTCGCCTGCAGATTGTTGGAGGGTCGGTAAAAAGCAGAAACAACCCATCGAAAGGAGCGAGTTATCAGAGAACCATTGCGGATTTTCGGCATGGAAAAACCGGCCCTCTTCCGGCCGGTCAATCTGGACGCAGCAGCATCACGGTGAGCCCCCGCTCCATTTCAATCGTCTTTAAGACGTCTTTGTCCTCGCTCTCATTGAATTCAATCTCTTTATACCGGCCACCGGTCAGTTCTGCCCAGGTGCCGGCTATTTGATCGTTGTTCAGCATGTCTTCGATCCTACGGTTGTCTTCTTCCCCGACCTTGCCGACATGGTGCCATTGTCCGGTGGGGTCTCTCAGGTAAACTTTGATTACATTCGGATGCTGCGGATCGGCTGGGTCATAGACGAGACGGATGACGTCTTCAAGCGGCTGGTTCTCGAATTCTCCGATTTTTTGATAAAGCCCGAGGGCTTCATTGTCTGTCATTCCATCGAATGGCTCGAGTTCTCCTTCGCTATTGTACTGGCTGCCGATCCGGCGGAGGACGCTTTGAATGTCTTCGCCTGCTTCATTTCGCCCGTCGACGCCGCTCACCCGAAAGATGACTGCCGCTTGAACGCCGCTTGGGATCCGGTTTTCTCTGTTTGCGGCTGTTTCTTCTTCCATCAATTCTTCCCTGATTTTCATGTTTCTCGAACCCGCGATGACGATGATCACAATCAGTGCAACGACGAGCCCAATGTATCCCAATCGTTTCACTCCGTTCCGGATTTTTCCCAAAAGCTTCTTGTATCGCCCAGTTAGTCTATGTATTCCCTTTAATTCTCCTTCTAAAAGACAAGAAATAAACAAAGGGACCCGAAGAGCGGTCCCCTGTTTCATTCTTCTTCTTTGGATGTCATTTCCATGTCGATCACGAGCGCAGAAGCTTTAATCACATTGCGGCCGTTGATGAACACTTCGTTGCCGGTCATCGGCTCTTCGAAGGAAATCCATCCGTTTTTTTCGAACAAGCCGTTGATGAGCCCGGCCTTCAATTCTTCAACACCGGTTTCACCCACCGGAAATGTGTAGGCACTGCTGTTGCCGTCGACAAATAAATAATTGACCCGGAATTCCTGATTCATTCAACCGCCCCCGTCTGGCTTTAGTCTTATTGTTCATTATTCCCTATCCGAGAACCCAACTAACCTGCACTGGAACGGCTGCATGAACAATTTGACTCAGACTCCATGCTCTTTAAAGAATGCGAGTGTCTGGCTGATGATCGTATCCTGGTCGTTGTCCAGCGTGGCGACATGATAGCTGTCGTGCAGACGGGTCACGTCTTTAATTTCCGAAGAAATGCTGTCCCTGATGAGCTCGGCGTTTGACGGCGGGACGACATGATCCTCGTCTGAAACGAAAATCAGTGCCGGACAACGGACTTTCTTGAGGTCGGAACGGACTTCCTCCATAAGCGCGAGGATTTCCTTTACCGAATGGACTGGTGTCTGGTCGTAGGCGAGTTCGGTCACACCGGACTTTTTAATATCAGAACCGATCGCGTCCAAAAAGCGGACGTCCTGCAACTCGGTCACCTGTTGCATCGAGGGGATGTCGATCGCTGCATTGATCAGCGCGATCGCCTTGATGTCCGGGTGTTTTTCAGCCATATAAAGCGTGAGCGTGCCGCCCATCGACAGGCCGGTCATGAGGATCGTGTCGCAGCGCTCCTTCAGCCAGGCGTAGCCTTCTTCGATTGACCGGATCCAGTCATGCCGGCTTGAGCGTTCCATGTCTTCGTGGTGGGTACCATGGCCGGCGAGCCTCGGTCCGCACACTGTGTAGCCCGCCTCGGCAAAGGCTTCGCCGAGCGGACGCATGCTCTGCGTCGTTCCGGTGAAGCCATGAGAGACGAGGATGCCGGTTTTTCCGACTTCAAAATAGAATGGTTCCGCTCCTTCGAGCACCGGGTATTGTTCGTTCATGTTCCTATCCCCTTCCGTTTCGTTCTTTTGTTACCTTTCGGGAAAGGGGACGGGTAATCCTGCCGCTGTTCCTTATAAGCGGTTCGGTTCATACAATGCGGGTAAGCTGTATAGTCCGGCAAACGGCAAAAAATAGAACCAATATTGCAACTGCGTATGCCTCCAATTAACAGAACAGCTCAAGGTTACTTAGCGGATTTCACTTTTTGCCAGTGGCTTAAGTCATCGAAGAGTTTTTCAATCGTGCCGTTGCCGACGTTTTTGTATTTCGCGAGGATGACGAGTTCCTGCGGAAGCTGGCCGGCACGTTTGATGCCGCTTTCCTCGAGTTGCCGGACGAATCCGGGCGTGAGTGACGGGAAGTTCTCTTTCGTCAGTTCGGCTTTCGCGAGGTTCTCGGTCACCGTCACGCAGTCCGCCTTGTAGAAAAGGAACAGTTCGCCCGGCCGCTCGATGCGGATTTTCCGGCGGGCTTTTTCTTCTTCAATAAAGATGTCGAGTTCCTCGAACAGCTGCTCGTCGTTCTTTTCCGTATAACGGGAAGCCGACTGATGCAGGCCGTCCAGATCGGCGGGCAACTCGCTCATGATGCGGGCTTCCTCCTCCCCGCCGAGTTTGACAAGGAACCGGACGGACTTTTCGAACCGCTGCGGCAAGAGGAATGCATCACGGAGGAAATACGGTACATCGAGCGACTTGTCTTGATAGCGGATTTTCCTTACAGTGGTAAAGCCCGGCGGCTCCGCGGTGATTTCTGTTTCGACGGTAGCCGCCGCCTCTTCTGCGGGTGCATCTTTTTCCCCTTCTCCGCCGATCTGCTGCCGGAGCAGCGATTCCAGCCGTTCTAGCCTGGCTTCCAGTTCCGGCAGCTCGAACGCCTGTTGGGTTGTTAGGGATGGATCACGATATTCCGGAAAAGTGAAATTCGGATCACCGTACACTTCGGTGTACCATTTCAGCACGGTGTAGATCGCTTCCCACGAAGTGAGCGCCTCGGACACGCGGAACGCCCTCGTTTCATGGGCGGCCAGGTTCCCGCTCCGCCGGATGATTTCAAGCGCATCTCTCACTTCTCGGGTGAGCAGCCCTTGGCGGTCCACTTCATCGAGCCGCTCCTTCAATGTCATGTACGGCTGATCCTGCATCTTCTCATCGCGCATGACCAGCTTGAGGACAGACTCCACAAGCACCCGGGCATGGGTGAGCATCGTCCGGGGGCTTGAATAAACGCTTTGTTCAAGTTCGTTTGCCACAAGTGCGAGTTGTTTGTGGTTGAGGAAGGAGTAGAAATAAGAGTCGGTCATCACGGTGTCTCCTTTGGTGGGTCAGTTCTCTTACCATTTTAGCACTCAACTTCTTCTGATAGGAACAGGTTATAATCTTTCATGAAACGTTAACCGGATGAGTGCCGCAGCGGGCCAGATATATGGCATACTGTTGATTGAAGCGATTGATTTGTGCAAACTTTGTCGGTAAGGGAGTTGTGCTTCTTGGAGAAGGATCGAATCCAGCTGTTGGATGAAACGCTGGCGGGCTTGGATGGAAAAGACCGGATGGCGGCATCGGAAGAAATCTGCCGGGCGGTGAAAGAGCTTTTCGGGTTTGACTATCACCGGATTCCGATTTTATTGGAGGTTGATGAGGAACAATCTAATTGCTCGGTGCTGGCGGAGGAACTGAAAAATTTGCCGGCGCTGACCGGCGAGCATGTGAGACCGTTGCTGCTTCGGATGTTTGGAACGAACCTGGATGGCATCGTGGCGATTGAAAAAGCGCCGGTTTCCATTCGGTCGAAGGATAATTGGGTGAAGCGGCATGACGGGGACCTCGTGATGATCACCGGCGGATATCGGGATCTGGATGTGGTGGTATCCCCGACGGATGAGTTCGTGACCGTCACCGGCAATGAACATCTTTCGGAGGAACTGATACGCCGGCTGGAGTCGATCGGTTATGTGAAGCGGGACGGCCACGCATTTTATGAAGACCCTGAAGGCAAGCCGATCCCTGTTGACTTTAAGACGAAGACGATCGCCACCATCACCGAATACTTCGAGGAATTCCCGCTATCTTAGAAGACGAATAAAGCCTGGTCAGAGATGACGGGGCTTTACTTGTATTTGCCGGGCAGGACGGACGCGAGGAAAGTGTCGGGATCTGAGCCGCCCGGCGATGAATGTCCGGTTTGGGACCGCGAATGTCGGGATCGCGTCGCTGAATGTCGCGATTCGGCCTCCGAATGTCGGGATCCGGGCTGCCCTGTGGCGAATGTCGGGATCGCGTCGCTGAATGTCGCGATTCGGCCTCCGAATGTCGGGATCCGGGCTGCCCTGTGGCGAATGTCGGGATAGAGGCGGCGAATGTCGGGATCAACTCACTGAATGTCGCGATTCAGCCTCCGAATGTCGGGATTCAGCCTCCGAATGTCGGAATCCGGGCCGCCCGGTGGTGAATGTCGGGATAGAGGCGGTGAATGTCGGGATCAACTCGCTGAATGTCGAGATTCGGCCTCCGAATGTCGGGAAGCCTCTCCCTCTCCCCATGCAAAAGAATCGCCCGGCCATCAACGGCCGGGCGTTTTTTGCTTTATTCGCCAAACCCCGAAAGGAATTTCACACGGTCCCCCATCGGCGGCGGGTTGTCATCGACGAGGACGATTTCGAGCAGGGCCGGGCCGTCTTGCTGCATGAGCCGGTCGATCGTTTCCTGGTTGAGATCTTCCAGCGATTCGATGCGGGCGTTCGGGATGTCCATGCCTTCTGCCATGTCCGCAATGCTGAACGGTTTTGTCGAGAAGGTCGTGTGGGTGCGCTTGAACTGAAGGTTGTGCCCGTGGTAGACGAGTCCGAGGCGGGCGTTGTTCATGACGATGAACAGGATCGGGATGTTGTATTCTTTCGCCGTCAGGATTTCCATGCCGTGCATATAGAAGCAGCCGTCGCCGGTGATCGTCACAGTCGGACGTTCCGGGTCGGCCAGCTTGGCGGCGATGCCGGTGGAAAGCCCGCTTCCCATCGCGCCGAAGTGGACATTTATGTCGAATGCATCATAGGAAACTGTGTTCATGTCATGGATGACATAGGCTTCCGTTTCAGTGATGTCGATCGCGTAGCGGGTCTTTTCCGGCAGCAGTTCCTGGAGTTTCAGCATTGCATTTTTCGTCGTGAAGTCCTCTCCGGCCTTCAGCGGAGCTGCGTTGTAAGAGATCTCTGCCGTTTTCGGCGAAGCCCCGAGCTGGCGCAGTTCTCGGATGAATTTAGGAAGCACGTCGTTCAGGTCGCCGAGAACCGAAAGATCCGCCGGGTATTTCCGGTTGAATATTTTCTCGTCAATATCGGCGTGGATGACAAATCGGTCCTTGGCCAGGTTGGCGTTGTAGTTGCTCGTGGCGGTTTCTCCGAGACTTGATCCGAGGACGACGAGCGTCTCGAAGCTGCCTTCCTGGACAAGTTGTGTGGTCGATTCATGGCCTGCGAAACCGTAAATGCCCGCAAAATGCGGATGCGTGTCTTTGAAGAGACCTTTGGCGACAGGCGTGCAGACGACCGGCCAGCCGAGCAGCTCAGACAGCATCATTACTTCCGGTACCATTCCGCGCACCCCCTGCCCCGCGAACAGGAGGCCGGTTTTTCGTTTCTTCATCTCTTGGACGGCTTTTTTCACGGCGGCCATATCGGTCGCAGGCGGATTGAACCGGATCGGCTCTTCGGGGAACTCCGGTTCCACCTGGCCGTTCTGGACGTTGAGCGGAATGGCGATATGTACAGGGCCCGGTACGCCGTCAAGTGCGAAGCGGACCGCTTTGTCGATTTCCGGAACGAGGTCTTCCGCCCGTTCGACGCGTTTGGAGTACTTCGTGATCGGTGCAAACAGGGGAGACACATCGAGTTCCTGGGACGCATTGAAGCCGACCGTGCTCATCGGCACAGCGCCGGTGATGAAGAGTACCGGCTGATGTTCGCGCATGGCGTTCGCCGCGCCGGTGATGAGATTCGTCGCACCCGGACCGCTTGAGCCGGCGGCGACCGCAATGTGTTTCGAATACTTGGCATAAGCGGCAGCCATATATCCGGCCGCGCCTTCGTGCTTTGTGATGATCGGCACGATATCCGGATAATCGTTCAGCCCGTCATAGATGACATTCAGGCTGCCGGCCGGAATGCCGAACACTTTGTCCACCCCAATTTTGCGGAAATACTCAAGAACTGCAATACCTGCTTTCATCTTCGCTTCATCCCCTTATTTATTTTTCAGGAACCTTTTTTCAAGCTGTTTGGCCGGTATCGGAGGGCTAAAGAAATACCCCTGCATGAGTGCGCAACTGCGGGCCGCCAGATAATCCGCCTGCGGCTCGGTTTCGACTCCTTCGGCGATCACTTCCATGCCCAGATTGTCCGCCATCGTGATGATCGTGTCAGTGAGCGCTCGGTCATCGTCATCATCCATGAGATCCCGTATGAACGAGCGATCGATCTTGAGCGTGCTCACCGGAAACTTCTGAAGGTAACCGAGCGAAGAATAGCCCGTTCCAAAGTCGTCGATGGCGATTTGCACGCCGAGCTTTTTAAGCCTGTGCATGGTGTTGATGGCAAGCTCGGAATCCCGCATGAGCTGATTTTCGGTCAGTTCCAAGTGAAGGTAGCGCGGCGGGATTCCGGTATCGGCCAACACCTGCTCGACGACGGTCACCAGGTCATCCTGCTCAAATTGCGCCGCCGACAGATTAACCGCCATGTTGACAGGAGCATAGCCGGCATCCATCCATTTCATCAGCTGGCCGGCCGCTTCACGCAACACCCATTCTCCGATCGGAACGATGAGTCCGGTTTGTTCGGCAAGCGGAATGAACACATTCGGCGGGATGAGGCCCTCAGTCGGATGCTGCCAGCGGATGAGCGCTTCCACCCCCGCCATCTCTCCTGTGCAGTAATCCATCTGGGGCTGATAAAAGAGAACGAACTCATCGCGCTCAAGCGCCCGGTACAGGGCGTTTTCATACTTCACATTTTCTATCGTGCGCCGGCCCATGCCTTCGTGATAAAAGTGGAAACTTCCGCCGGCCACTTCTTTTGACCGGTACATCGCCGTATCGGCTTTTCGGATGAGTGCTTCCGCATCGGTCCCGTCTTCGGGATAAACAGCGATGCCGATGGAATTTTTGATGAAAATTTCGTGGCCCTCGAGCAGGATCGGCTCTGCGAATGCGGCGTTCACCCGTTCGACGGTCTGGATCACTTCTTCCTTCGTTTTCACGTCGAGAAGAATGATCATGAATTCATCGCCTCCCTGCCTTGAGACAATGCCGGTTTCCGGAATCGAAGTGCTCAGCCGGATGGCGACTTCCTTGAGGAGCAGGTCACCGAAGCTGTGGCCGAACGTGTCATTGATCAGCTTGAACCGGTCCAGGTCCAGGAACAGGACGGCAAGCTGTTCTTTGTTCAGCGCGGCATTTGTGAGTGCATGGTCCAGGCGGTCGCGCAGGAGAAGCCGGTTCGGCAAGTCCGTCAGACTGTCATAGTAGGCATAGTACTTGATCTCGTCTTCCAGCTGGCGGCGCTCGGTGATGTCTTTGAAGATGACGACCTGGCCGAAAACGTCGTCTCCTTCCTGAATGAGCGACAGATCATATTCCACCGGGAAGGAGGTGGCGTCTTTCCTGTAAAATCGGTCTACCTGAACCATCGGCTTGTTGTCCGGGCCGACCGCGCAGCCGGTCGTCTTTGCCGGGTCTCCCCAGAAAATCCATCCGCACGGCAGCCCCACAATATCTTCTTCACGTTCAAACCCGAGCATTTCAAGGCCGGCCGGATTGCAAAATGTCATATGTCCCTGGAGATCGAGCCCGAAAATCCCCTCCCCCGCCGAACTGAGAATGAGTTCTTTCTCTCGTGACAGGTTCTCCAGCTCGGTGACGACACGTTCCAGCTCGCGGTTCTTTTCACGCACCTGGGATGTCCGTTCTTCGATGATCATTTCCTGCTTGTCCATGTACAGCAGGTTCGACAGCGTGGAAGCGGTCGAATCCACGACCGACTGGGCCAGCTGCTGGACCGATTTCGGGTAGTCGACGAGTTCATCGCTGAGATTCGGGACCGCGATGAAGCCGAGCACTTCGTTCATCGCGACGAGCGGGAACACCGAGAGGCCGCGGATGCCGAAAGCTTTTGTCACTTGGGGGTCCGGCCGGCTGTCTTTTGTGACATCCGGTATGAAAATCGGCTTTCTCGTCTGTACTGCCTCCTGATACACTTTGTCGGACAAAATATCAGCAACTGTCATTTTATGCACTTTCAGCCACTCGTCCTCGCTCCAGCTGCTTTGCTTGGACAGCTTGGCAGGCTCGATCTTCCTGCCGGCAAGCGGGTCAAGCAGATGGACGGCGGCATTGTCATTTTTGAGGACTTCCCCGATATAGCGGAAACAGATTTCAATCGCATCCTGCATGGTCTCGCACCGTGACAGCTCCCGGTTCACATTGAGCAGGAACTGTTTTTCCTGAAGGAGATCCTCTTTCCGGTGAAGGTCGTTGGCGTTGCGGATGGCGACCGCCGCCATATTGACGAATGCCTCGACCGTTTCACGCTGTTCATCGGTGATATTCATCGGCTGCCCGTAGTTGAACAGGAAGACGAGGCCGAAAAGCTCGTCCCCGAACGAAATCGGCAGCACGAGCAGAGACCGGATCAGAAATGAATCAACCGCCCAGTCGCTCGGCCGCTCATCCGATGCGGTGTCCGGAATGTAGACCGGCCGGTTTTTCTCAACGACTTCCCTGACGAGAGCATCGTTCTTCGGGTCGATCACGTGCATGTCGATCGTCATGCCGTTGATGAAGTCCGGCTTGCCGGTATAGCCGCGAAAAGAGCCGTCGGCCTGAGGCATATAAATGCCGACGGAATCGCATTGGAACACTTCCTCGGAAATGGCTTCTGTGACGGCTTCGAGCATTTCTTTGAGCTGCAGCTTCGTATTGATCAGCCTTGTAAGGTTTGCCAGTTGCCGGTAGCGTGAATGGTCTTTCATGGCTTCACATCCTTTATGTATGCGCCCCGCTTCCAATTCCTTACCCTGCCAGGCTTGTTTTCAGGCATGGGGAGAACCGGCGGAAACGCAGGAAACCCGCACTCCGGCCGGCGGATGCAGGATCATCCTCTATGGATCCGGCCGTTAAGGGGTTTTTTAGGCCGGTCTTATTCTTCTTCGTCATGGAACGCTTCTTCAAGCCGGTGGCGGAATTCCTCGGCTGCGCTGTATCCCTGCATCCGGAGGTACCAGTTGTTCGCCGCTGCTTCGATCAGGCCGGCGACGTCCCGGCCGGGCTGCAGCTGAATCTGGATATGCGGGATTTTCACACCCATGTATTCCTTGTATTTCATGTCGACTTCAAGCTCATTGTTGAGTGCGTCTTTTTCCCACTCGATGAGTTCGATATCGAGTGTCAGGCGCGTCTCTTCCTGGAAGGAAGTGCGCCCGTACATACGGACGACATTGAGCAGTCCCACGCTCCGGAGAGCCAGGAATTCGCGGTTGTTGCCGTCATGCGTGCCAAGCAGGGTCTGGGGGCTCAGCTTTCGGATGACGACGATGTCATCGCTCACGAGCCGGTGGCCGCGGCCGATGAGCGTATGGGCCGTCTCGCTTTTTCCGACGCCCGACTTCCCGCGAAGCAGCACGCCGATCCCCGAAACATTCACACACACACCGTGTATGGCCATTTCCATGGCGAGGTTTTTGACGAGGAAACCATTTAGTTTCTGCACAAATTCCGTCATGGAATCCGGCGTCCGCAATACCGGGATTCGGGCTTCACCGCAATAAGTCAGAAGTCCGTCCGGCTCTTCCTGATTTGACGTGATGATGACGCAGGGCGGGTCATACGTGACCATATTGCCGATCCGGTGCCGGGCTTCCTTGTCGTCCAGTGTGTGCAGATAGCTGATCTCGTTCCGGCCGAGAATTTGCACGTGTCCCGTTGCAATAAAGTCGAAATGGTTGAGAAATTCAAGACCCGGCCGGCGGACCTGCGCTTTGTCGATCGTCCGGTGCAATTCTTTTTTTCCCGCCAGCACTTCAAGTGAGAAGGCATCGCTGATTTGTTTGACAGTTACTGTTTTGGTCTCCATCGTTCTCTCCGAATCCCGGTTTTCCCGTGTCATTTAGTCGACCCGCAGCCGTCAATCTGGCGCGGGTCCTGCTGTTTCCTATTATACAGTGATTGCCGATGATTGAAAGCGGTTTTATCATTCAGTATTCATTCCTCGAGCAAGGCGCCGGTATCGACTGTCCACATTTCCAGCGAATGGGCGTCGACGGCATGGATATGGCCTCCCGGGGCCGGAAATTCCGGAATGTAGACAAGTTCATAAACAGGCGCACCGCCGTCGTTTTCATTTCTCGCACGCACCGGCCGCATGCGGATGTTGGACATATAAAGCGACTTGGCCGCCTCAATGTCAATCGGTGCTTCGCTCGTCAGTGCATCAGCACAAAAACCGATCCGCTCTGATGCATCATACCGGACGACGGTCCCTGTCGCCGCGTCGATATCGATCTCCACACATTCATCCTCGATCTGAAGATCCCCATGGAATCGGTCAAAGATGAATTGGTAGCCGGACACTTCCAAATCGCCGTTTTCATCATCATATAATTCCGGATCCTCTTTCCGGAGCCGAAACAGACGGTCCGCATCCGGGAACTCCCCGAACAGGACGGACAGCGCCTTTTCATAGGCTTCCCCTTTGCCGACGGACCTTGTCTGCGTCCCGTTCTCCGGCGGCAGCCTCATTGCAGAATAGATGCGGTCGCTCCGGTGGCCGCTGATCATCTTGACCGCGTGTTCCATCGGCTCATCATACTCATACAGACGTTCGTCTTGTTTTGAAAGTTCCGGTCTGTCGCTGTACACTTCATAGTCCGCACCGTCCAGCTGCTCCTCGTAGACGAGCGACATTTTATCCGCGCCGATTGCTGCCGTCAGCGGCGTGCGGGTCATCCGTTCTTTCGGAAGCCGTTCGAATTCAGGCTGATGATAGCCGAGCTCTTCTGCCAGTGAAAAGACGGTGCCGTCCATTTTCACCTCGTCCGGCGTGCCGGTGAGAAAATCATAGATGAGATGGAACTCATTGTCCCCGTCCACATAGATTTCTCCGTCATACCGGCTGATCTTCAGTTCCCCGTGGAGATTCGCCATGAACAGATCAAGCGCCGCTTCCGGTGAAATGGCCTCTTCCTCGTTGACGAGGATCAAAGGGCCCATATGGTTTGTCATGTCCAAGAGGCGGCCGTCCTTCCAAAACGAAAAACTCACGCCCGAGTTCGGCAGTTCGATCCCGTCCATGTCTTTTCGGACGAAGTCAACCGAGTAAATCGAATCCAGGTCGACAACCGAAGAAAACCCGAGTATTTTTGCATCATCATTAAAAACCGAACGGATGAATTGTTCAGCGATACGCCGGACCATATGGGGCGCAAGCGTCACGACCGGTGCGAATTCGGTCGCACGGAAACAGGAGAAAAAGCGCAACTCTCCTTCCCCGTCAAGCACCATCTCCGCAATCATTTCGCCGGAATGTCTCCGGACCAGCATGCAGCTCCCGGGATCGTCCTCCAGCGTTTCGATCTCAATCTCGTCGATCCGGACTCCCTCCATATAAGGAAGCAGTTTTTTGACCCACTGGTTTAACGTTTCCATTTCCATCGTCGGCTGCACTCCTTCGAAAAATCTTATCTTGCCACATGTCTACCCAAAACTTTGCGTTTTGACCCTTTTGCTCAGTGTATGCGCTCGGTTCCCGAAAAAACCTGTATATGCCGGCGGGACTCATTGCCGTTTCCGTCTTTATTGTTCCCCATTATAAAAAGAAAAGCCGGACCTGCTTGAGCAGGCCGCGGGCTTCAGGAAGTGGCGTTCTTTTCGGATTTGATCTTTCGCTGCTGCTTGGATTCACGGATGGCATCAAAGTATTCTGTGTAAGCGGAGTGACCGGAGTAAGTCAGGCATAAATATTCCTGCGCGCGGGTCATGGCAATATACAGCAGCGACGCCTCCCGCTCCGGATCATCCTCGAGCGGAAGCGGCATGTTGTCGATGTTCACCGCGAACACCGCTCTGAAATCCAGCCCTTTGCTGGAGTCGATCGTGCTGATCGTCACCGCTTCCGCATTGCGGTCGTACGCCCGTTTGGTACCCGCAGATTCGGTAAGCCAATAATACGGCAGGTTTTCCTTTTGAAGCGCCTTTTTTAATTCGTCAACATAGTCATTGCCGCCCCATTTCCTGACGCGATACAGGATGAGCATGCCGGACAGCGGAATGCCGCGCTGGGTGTGGAGCAGGCGGATCTGCCGCGCCACGAACGTCGCTTCCTGCCGGAAATCCTTTGCTCGGATGAGACCGGGGGCATAGCCTTTGCGTGAAGTGCTGAGCGGAGCGATGATTTCGCCTTCGAGCTGCTTGTCCACTACGCCGTGCACATTGGAATGGGCTCTGTAGAAGTCCCAGGCAAATGAGACAATCTGTTCCGTGTTCCGGTAATTGATGTTGAGCACTTTCGAGCGGCCCCTGAAGTCAAGTCCCGTATCCTGGATGTAAGAGCGTTTTCGCTTATAAATGGACTGTGCCCGGTCTTCGACGAGAAGGAGTGACTTCGTTTCGGGGTTCAACAGCCGGCTCACGAGTGCGAACCATTCTGGTTCGAAATCCTGCCCTTCATCAATCAAAATGGCATCGTAGCCGGGCAGGATCGCCTCTCCCCCGTCGAGTTTTCCGATAAAATACGGAATCTGGTCTTCTTTGATCTTCAAGTCGAATCTCAGCCAGGCATGGAAATTCCGGACAGCGATATTGCCGGTTCCCGGTGGCATCAGCCCGCCGCCCTCTTCGGAAAAGTCAAAATCAAACAGGCTCTCCGGCTCGTTCACCATCCTTTGCACCATCGCCTCGATCGTCCGGGACAAGGAAATATTGTAACAGAGGATGAGAATCTTCCAGTCCGGATGTTTTTTCATGAGCAACTTGGCACGGCTTGCGAGGATGAGTGTCTTTCCGCTTCCGGCCACTCCACGGATCAGACGGTTTTTGTCGCCGAGCTGCTTTGCAAGATTTTCCTGGTGAAGGTCCATCGCCTTCAGGCCTTTCAGTGACAGGAGCATTTGATCCTGATGAACCACCGGCTCCCGGAATTCGGCGCTAATCCGGACTTCCGGGAAAAGATGGTAGCGGATGGCATCGACTTCGTTAGGGGTTAGCGGATCGCGCAGCGGGAACATCATCTCCGCCATGGCGTAGATTTTCTCGACGAAGAGCTCTTCGGAGAAATTCGGATGGTCCGGGTCGATTTCATCGCGCATGAGCGTCTGGCCCGGTTCAAGGACCCGGTCGAGGCCGAGCCGGTGCATATCGTCCAAATGCATCCTAGTCAGGACCGTTCCATGGCCGCACGGGAATTTCAGCCGGTTTTCATATTTACCTTCTGGGTGGACGAGGCTCGCATCCCGCTTCAGCGCGTCCATGATAAGGAACATATATTTGCGTGACTGAAGCATCGGGCTTGGAATGACTTTGCGTCCTTCCTGGGAAGTGATGATCGTCCATTCGTCCGCGTTCAGTTCGTGCAGCGTCCCTTTCGTATAGTCCTTCACTTCAAGGACCAGCAAGCCGAAATCACGGCCGATCAAGACAAAGTCCGGACGCCTTCCTCTGATTTCCGGTTCATAATAAACAATGACATCATCGGGCAGGACGGTTTTCATCGTCCTGAACAAGAGCCGTTCTCCTGCAGTCGCCGATGACCGGATCGTCTCCGGAATCATATAGGCCATGGCGATTCCTCCAAATTCGTTCAGTTTATTTCCATTATACCTCAATGCCCCACAAGAATCGCCAAGATTTTCCGGAATGGCCGAATGCCGGATAAACCAGCTAGCTCAATTTGATTCCAATGAGTTCCTTCTATATAATAGCGCTTCCTGCAGACCGGAAATTTGAAAGCACAACAGATTCGGAAGTTCTGTTTCGGCAAATAAACAATTGAGCAGATAGGTTTACGGCAGGCAAAAACGGATATAAAATAAGCACAGCGATGAATCGGGAGCCACATTCAACGAAGATGATGCAACAAGAAAAGGCTTCCGGACAGCGCTGCCGGACTGGAAACCGGCTTTTATTTGGAGACGAAACTCCTTAGATGATTGCCCAATCATTCACATATTCTCCAAAACGCAGCACGGATAACTCCGTACTGTGTTTTTTTATTTAATATCACCAATAAAACAAGCAGCCGCGGACACAGAAATCATGCCCTCGGCTGCTTGTTAACTATTTGATCAGGCGGTGGCTGTGCCGACAATCCGGGCAAGCCGTCGCTTTTTGTCTGTCAGTTTTGTTTCATAGGTTCCGAGTGACTGTTCTGCGATCGCATTGAAAAGCTCAAACGGAACGAGTTGGTACATGTTGTTCAGCATGCTTGCATTTTCCCAAGCCGTCTTCTCGCAAATCAGATTGCGCTCATCTTCTTCGATCAGTTTTCCAAGCAAGACAGGATCCGCATAAATGACGGGAACGGGAATGCCCTGCTTCATTTTCATCACTTCAACCGACTGAGGAATCGAATCCAGCAATGCCTGACGGTCAATCGCATGCCCGATCTCATGAAGTGTGATGGCCGTGATGTAGGTCTCAAGACCAACTTCCACTTTCTGTTCGGCTGCCGCTTTTTGAAGACGGTCCGGATCATAAGTGACATAGTCATGGATAAAGTGGTAAGTCATGTTTACACCGCACAGGTCTTCCTTGATCTCCAGGTCAAATCCTGTCCGTTGCATCACACGGCAAATGATGTTTTCTATATTTTTTTTCACGTTCTCTCTTTCGCCCCACTGTTTTTTTAGTATAATTCCGGCATAATCGGCCGTTCTATCTCTCTGTTTAGAATGAAAAACAGCTGAAAAACGCTCTTTCATTTTTATTAACCTCATTTTATCACTATATTAATATAGAATCCAGAACGGAAATTCATGTTTGTTTCCTGTGAATTCTCAAATAAATTGCCTAAATTATTTTATAGAAGATATTAATGTTTCAAGAAGTCTCCGGCCGTTTTTCCTTTGACACATATAGCTCAAATTAGATTGTCTCAATATTATTTCAAATGTTACAAATGTTACAGTTCTTCTCCACTTGTTTATTTCTCATAGAAGCGGAAATACAGAGGATGAGGCTGAAAGAGCTTCTAGCCAAAAACTTTTCGAGGAGGAATGCACGATGGCAGACAACAAAAGAAATAACAAAAACAACAACGAGAAAATGACAGTAGAAGAAGCAGGACGCATGGGCGGCGAAGAAACAGCACGCACTCACGACCGCGATTTCTATGAAGAGATCGGTCGCAAGGGCGGCGAAGCTACTTCCGAAAGCCACGGTCGAGAGTTCTACGAAGAAATCGGTAAAAAAGGCGGCGAAGCCACTTCCGACAGCCACGGCCGTGAGTTCTACGAAGAGATCGGCCACAAGGGCGGCGAAGCCACTTCCGACAATCACGACCGTGACTTCTACGAGAAGATCGGCAAAAAGGGCGGCGAAGCCACTTCCGACAATCATGACCGTGAGTTCTACGAAGAGATCGGACAAAAAGGCGGCGAAGCCCGTCACAACAAGGACGATGACGACAACAACCGCCGAAACAAGCGATAATCCAGTCGCAGCCATTTCAACCAAACAACGATCAGGAGGGATTTTCACATGGCAGACCACAAAGACCATAAAAACCATGACGAAGGCAAAATGACGGTAGAAGAAGCAGGACGCAAAGGCGGCGAAGAAACTGCACGCACTCACGACCGTGAGTTCTACGAAGAAATCGGCAAAAAAGGCGGCGAAGCCACTTCGAAGAACCACGACCGTGAATTCTACGAAGAAATCGGACAAAAAGGCGGCGAAGCCCGCCACAACAAAGACAACGACAACAATAACAACAAGTAATACCCTGTTGTTCAAAAGAGGCTGCCCATTGACCGGGCAGCCTCTTTTGCATGGACTGAATCAAATCGGGACGAATTTGGCCGGGCAATCTGATTAAATCGATTGTGCCCCCGTCGCTCTCATTTTATACACTTGATTATGTATATGCTGACGTGTGTCTGAATAGTCAGATGTAAAATTTTATCCATCATACTAGTAAGGTTTAACTGCTGCCATTGTCTCCTCGGGCTGCACTGTGCGGATTCCAAGCCCCCACTCCCCCTTTATGATTCGGTGCGGTCCGGGCGAGTGGGATCATAGAAGCTGTGAGTGAGCGCGTTGCCAAGGTGAGTGGAATCATAGGCCCCGTGAGTGAGCGCGTTGCCAACTTGAGTGGAATCATGGAGCAAAGTGTCCAGTTCTCTGTGTCTTTTCGTTTCAGGTGGATTTTTCGGCTGATCGGCCAGCGCAATTTTTCGAGTGCTTCCCCTACTGTGCGGGAACGCAAAAAAGCAGGAAAGCAAAGACGTTCTTTGCTTTCCTGCTTTGGCAGTCTGCGGCATAAAAATAAAATAAAAGGAATCAGATCAGTCAATACTTCCGCTTGTCGACCACCTTTTGGCTTTCGTCAAAAATTTCGATCTTGCTTGGGCTGGTTGCCTTCGCCAATATGACGGCTTCTGCAATGGCCTCGTCTTTATAATGAAACATTTCCCCCTGTGCCAGGTTTCCGATTGAGATAATCCAACGAGAAGCGTCCTTGTCCGGTGCAACACGATAGCACTGCATGAACGTTTTCCACTCCTTTAATGGGGTCCGGTTAATACCGGGCATTATGACCTATCACCATTCTCTATCCTTTTCACCAATTTGTCAAACTTATTTTTCAAGTCTGCACATTATTTTTAATTGTACAAAAAAAGCTTCGGAAACGATGTCCGTTTCCGAAGCTTTCCGTGATCATTTTCTAACCGCTCACTCCATATTGATGAAGATCTTGCCAGGAGCCAGTTCCCTCGTCACATTGCCGAAGTCGTCCTGGGCTTTCACTTCGAGCCGCGCCCCGTTGGCGGTTAGACCCGAAGGTGCCGTCCAGTAGCCGACGTAGTGGCCCGGAGAGGTTTCCATCATCGGCAGTTCGGTCGCATCGGCGGTCGTATTCGTCAGCGGCATGTGCATGATGAAGCTTGCCTTCAGGCCAGGTTCGCTGTCGAATTCAAACTTCACGGACTGGCCGGTCTTCAGGTGCTTATCCTCGGCCGGCGTCAAGTTTGTGATTTCCGGTGCATCGTACTTCGCCGTAATGGTTACGCTCTTCTCGGTTTTATTTCCTGCGGCATCGACGGCAGTGACCGTGATTTGATTCCGGCCGTTGTCGAGCAGGATCCGCTTGGTGTATTTGCCGTTTTTGACGTCGGCGGCCTGGCCGTTGACGGTGACCGAGTCCAGGTTGGCGTCAGAGACCGACCCTTGGACTGTGACCGTCTCCCGGTTCGTCTTTTCGCCATCCGCCGGACTGTCGATCGTCAGCTCAGGCTTCATCGTATCAAGCGTCACAGTGACAGGGGCCGAGGTGCCTGTTGTTTTTCCGCCTAGCAGCGAGGTGGCGGTGAACGTGTTCTCCCCTTCCTCCAGCGTTACATCGAACGAGAACTTGCCGTCATTGCCGACTGTGACCGTGCCGACTTCTTCCCCGTTGTTGTCGAGGCGGATGTCGGTCGTCGGGGACGCTTGTCCTTCCACCTTGATCGATGGATCGTTCGTCAGTGTGGAATCCTCAGGGGACGTGATGACCGGGGTGGTCACTTCAAAGTCCACGCGCGCACGGATCATGTAGTTGCCCTCATCGGCAGGTGCCGGAGTCCATGCGCCTCCCACGAACTGATAGCTGCGCTTAGCGTTCGGTCCGTTTTCATCCGTTCCGAGACCCGGCGTGTTCGGGTTGGCCTTCGTTTGGATATAGACCATGTAGAAGTCTTTGCCGACCGTGATGGCATGCTCGCTCAGGTCGACGACCGTCCATTCTCCGTTTCGGAGAGCCGTGGCATCATACGGACCGGCGATTTTCTTGCCCGGTGTGCCATCTGTGCCGCTTGCATCCCAAACTTCAACCGCGAATGCCGTACCGCCGGGAACCGGCCATTCCGTATCCCAGAAGCGGAACACGCCGGCCGTGACGATGCCCTGATCTTCGCCTTCAGGCAGGGTCATCTTGACGCCCCATCCGTTGCCGGCATCGTAGAAGGCCCGCGCGTTTTCCGCTGTTCCGTCATCATAGCCGATTTCTCCGCCCGGTACCGTGTAGAACGGTTCCAGTTCAAAGTTCTGGACCGCACCGTCCTTGCCGATCGTCACGCGGGTTTCCTGGCCGTGATAACCCGGCGCCACCACTTTGACGGTATAGTTTCCTTCATAAGCAGAGATCGAGTAGCGTCCGTCTGCATCGGTTTCAACCGGTGCCACGTTTGCATCCTCGACAAGGTAGACGGATGCGCCCGCCACCGGTTCACCGTCGGAGGCGTCAGTGATCGTTCCGCTGAGCGTATTCAGTGGAACTTCTTCCAGCACAAAGTTGGCGTTGGATGTTTCATCCGGTGCGACGGAAACGCTTTGCTCGGCAGAACGGAAACCATAGGCCTCCGCAACCAGCGTATAGTCACCCGCCGGAACGCGCATCGAATACGTTCCGTTTGCCGGATTCGTGTAGACCGAGCTGCCCGTCTCCAGGACGCTTACCTGGGCACCGAGCGGCAGGAGAACAGGTGCCGGCGTTTTTCCGTCTTCAATCGGTTTGAATTCCTTTTTCGGGATGACCGGCTTGATCTTCGTCGGATCGACCGGCTTTTTCAGCTCAAGTCCCGGAGTCTTGTCTTTGATGGCTTCAGGCTGCAGTCCTTTGGAGAAGAGATTGGCCAGCTGATTGCCCGGCTTTTCTTTGCCGCTGCCATTCCCGCTGTCCTTGCCCGGATTCCCTTTGGCTGCAGCCGGTGCGTTCGGTGCGTCGGCCAGGCCGACAGAGTCGAGATACCAGCCGTCACGGGCAACGCTGGAATCGGAGAATGCGTTGAATCCGATGTAAACCCGCTGGCCCGCATAATCGGATAGGTTCACTTCGGTGTCAATCCAACCGTTGGAGTTGCCTTGGATTTTTTGAAGCTGTGTCCAATTTTCATAATCCGTCGAGATGAATACATGGCCATAATCCCATGCATGTCCGCTCGAAGATTCCTCAAAGCTGTGCCAGTGCTTGAACTGCAGGTAGCTTTCGCCGTCCGGCAGATCCACAGGCGGCATAACGAGCGTGGCGTTCATGTTGTTGCCGTACGGTCCGGAGAGGTTGGTCGCATAAACATTTTCACCCGTTGCCGCTGCGCCCGGTCCGGAAGTCGGTTTTCCCCACTCCCAGCTGTCCGCGTTGCCAAACGACACCCAGCCGTTCGGTTTCTGTGCAAAATCGGTGAAGTATCCGGCCGTGATGCCCGGCAGCACGCCGATCGAGAACGGACCCGCCGTCACGGTGTTGTTGCCGAAGTCGTTGATTGTAAAGCTGTATTCGAAGCTGCCGTCTGCAATGTCTTCACCAGGAACGCTGACTGCGTACAGTCCATCCGTGAATGATCCCGAGACGCGGACAGCCTCTTTTGTCTGTTCGTTTCCTCCCACGTCCGTGTAGTTGAGCGTCACGGCCGTGATTGAAACATTATCGGTTGCACGTATGGTCAGGTCCAGGTCCATTCCTGCATACGCGTCCTGAGGTGCCGTATGCTCATATTCAGGTGCCTCGGAGTCGTCGCCTTCCTTCATGACCCGTCCTTCGATCCCGCCGATTCCGCTGATAAGCGAAGAAACGGCAGAGAATGAATCAACGAGACCATATCCGTATCCGTGGTTCGGAGACACTGGATATTCGCTGTCTGTGAGCGGAACGGCCGTATCGATGAGGATCTGTTCCATCTCATCGACTGTGATATCCGCGTCAACCTGCCGGAGAAGTGCCGCTACAGCCGACACTGCAGGTCCCGCCATCGAAGTGCCGTTCCATCCGCCTTCATAGCCGCTGCCCGGTACGGACGATCGGATATTCGCGCCCGGCGCGGAAATATCGGGCTTGATCTCGCCGTATGGGGACGGGCCGCGGAGCGAAAAGCCTGCCACTTTGTTGTTGATGTCGGTCGCACCTGTGGCAAACGACTCAGGGTAGTTCGACGGTGCCGCTACCGATCCCGGCCCGCCCGGATTGAACAGCGTCGTATTCCCGGCCGAGAATTCAGGGAAGATTTCGGCCGCTCGCCAGTTTTTCACGACATCACGGTACCATTCATCAAGGCCCGGTCCGCCGCCCCAAGAGTTGTTCACGACGTCCGGCGCCATGTCGACGCGCTCATTCCCCTGCGCATCCCTTGGTGCCAAAATCCACTGCGCCGCTGCAAGCAGATCACTGTCAGACCCGCCATCTGCTGTAAAGGCCTTGACGGCGATCCACTTTGCACCCGGTGCAACGCCGACCTGGTTGTTGCCGTTCGGCTCGCTGCCGACCATCGTTCCCGTCACGTGCGTGCCGTGGCCCTGATCGTCATAAGGAGCGCCCCGGCCGACTGTTGCGTCAAACCAGCTGAAGTCATGATCGACTTCTCCGGTCGCGGCATTGTAGCCCCGGTACTTTTCCTTCAGTGCCGGGTGGTCCCACTGAACGCCGGTGTCAATGCTTGCGACAACGGTTCCCGTGCCGTCAATTCCAAGCGCCCATGTTTCAGGGGCACGCACACGCTCGACGTTCCATTCGACGTTTGCCACGCCGGACTTTGGCGCTTCTTCCTCCGTGGTTTTCGTCACGTCCAGCTGCCGCTGCTCATCCGGCAGGATTTTTTCTACTTCCTGGAAGGATGCGATTTTCTCTGCGACATCCTTCGTGGCCGTGACCGCAAGGCCGTTGACGATGTGATACGACTGGATGTTTTCCGCTTTGCCGCTCTTTTCCAGGAGCTTCAGATACTTTTTGACGTCTGCCTGGGATTCCTGGGCGGTCGCCTTCAGTTCCGATACAACCGCAGACCGCTGGGCCAGCTTCGCTTTGTGTGCGGAGAGTTTGTCGCTCTGCGCAGCTTTTCTGGCCTCGGAAGCGGCTTTCTGTGTGTCCGCCTTTTCCTTGAACTTGACGAGGAACGTCACTTTGTCATCTTTTTTGAACTCTGTGAGCAGGCGGTCGCTCAGCTTTTCCTGGATCACCTGAGCGGTATCGACTGCCGACACGTTCGTCGTCCGGTTTTCCGCCGACACAAGTCCCGGCGCGAGGAGCGACGAAACCATGAGGACCGACGCAGCCATGCTCAACAATTTGGACGACTTGTTTTTCTTCGTTCCCGGCATTCCTGTTCCTCCCTTTCTTGGCGATGATAATGTTGGTCCGTTGCTTTGACCCCGGGACCATCCGCCCTTCGGGAAGGGAAGACGATCCCTTGCCAGCCTCCTTTCTCTTGATTTGATTTTGTCTCTTGCTGTTTGTTCAGGCCTCTGGATGCAAATCCATCATATAACAAAAAAGTTCGAATTTTTTGCGTACGAAACCCCATGCAAAGAAGATGACTCTTTGCACCTATGCCGGGATAGGTGCGACAGGGTCTAAAGATGCAATTCAGAAAAGCCTGCCGCCGCAGCAATTTTAGCGGAAACATTGTGGCCTGGCGGTTTTGAGGCCGGGACTTTTGATTATGCGCAAATGCATATTTTGACTGACTGATCAAATTGAATATAAAGCAGGATTGCCTTAAACAGGGAAAGATTGAACCGATTCTGCCGTCATTAAAAAGAGGTCTTTGCATCCAGCATATCTGCCGGCGCAAAGGGCCTTTGGTCTTGCTCAAAGAGATCTTAAATAGGAGAACGCCGATTAATCTGAATGTTTTGCGTACTTTTTCCCATTTCTGTGAGTGGCCCTTTTGGCATCCGTCTGACATATAAATGTAATATAAAAATCCTCCGGAAGATGAAGTTTCTTCCGAAGGTGGGGTGTTGGTCTATTTTTAGTCGATCAGCCGGACCAGGTTCGCCATCTCAATGGCGGCGACTGCCGATTCGACGCCTTTGTTTCCTGCTTTTGTTCCTGCCCGCTCTACGGCCTGTTCGATCGTATCGGTCGTCAGGACACCGAAAATCACCGGGATCCCCGTCTCCGCCGAAACTCTCGCAACGCCTTTTGCCGCTTCCGAACAGACGTAGTCAAAGTGGGCGGTCGCGCCGCGGATCACGGCGCCGAGCGTAATGACGGCGTCGTATTTTCCGTTCGCCGCCATTTTCTGCGAAACGAGGGGGATTTCAAACGCGCCTGGCGCGTATGCCACTGTGATGTCTTCTTCCTCGACCCCATGACGCCGGAGTGCGTCAAGCGCACCGTCCACCAGACTGTGTGTGATGAAATCATTGAATCTCCCTGCAACAATTCCGATTTTCAAGCCCGTGCCGATAAGATTGCCTTCCAGTCGTTTCATATTATCCGCTCCTTTTGAATGGGTTTATTAGTTATGAAGCAGGTGACCGAGTTTTTCGGCCTTTGTTTTCATGTACCGCTCATTTTCAGGATACCGTTCGGTCTCGATCGACATCCTGCCGGAGACTCGGATACCCGATGATTCTAGGCCCTCGATTTTTCGGGGATTGTTCGTCATGAGCACGATGTCCTCCGCTCCCAGATCCTGAAGCATCGCAGCGGCCGGAGCATAGCTTCTCATATCATCGGGGAAGCCGAGACGCTCATTCGCTTCCACCGTGTCCAGGCCGCCCTCCTGCAGGCTGTAGGCTTTCAGTTTATTGATGAGGCCGATGCCTCTGCCTTCCTGCCTCATATAAACTAAGATTCCCCTGCCTTCCAGCTGAATCTGACGGAGTGCGGCGTGGAGCTGTGGACCGCAGTCACACCGCCGGGAACCGAAAACGTCACCCGTCATGCACTCTGAATGAATTCGTACAGGGACGGGTCCGCCGGATGCAATATTTCCGCAGACGAGTGCAACATGTTCCAGACCCGTGGCCTGTTCGGTGTAGCCAAATACGGTGAACGCGCCGAAGTCCGTCGGCAGGACGGTTTGTGCCTCCCTCTTGACGAGCAAATCATGTTTTTTCCGGTACTCGATGAGCTGCCGGATGTTGATCAGCTTCAAACCGTGTTCGGCTGCCATCTCAACAAGTGACGGCAGCCGGGCCATCGTGCCGTCCGCTTCCATGATTTCGCAGATGACGCCCCCGGGTGTATGCCCGGCAAGACGCGCCAGGTCAACTGCCGCCTCGGTATGGCCGGGGCGTTCCAAGACTCCTCCCGGCTTGGCGATGAGCGGGAACATGTGTCCGGGCCGGATGAAATCCTCGGCCGTGGAACGGACATTCATCAGTTCTCTCGCTGTGCGGGCGCGTTCGAATGCACTGATTCCGGTTGTCGAAGAGCGATGGTCTACGCTCACCGTAAAGGCTGTCTCCAGTTTGTCGGTCGTCCGTTTTACCATCGGCTCCAGTCCAAGCCGGGCAGCCCGGTCGCCGTCGACGGGCAGGCAGACGAGTCCCCTGCCGTAAGTTGCCATGAAGTTGATCATCGCCGCATCGGCCAAATCGGCAAGCCCAAGAAGGTCTCCTTCATTCTCACGATCTTCATCATCCGTTACAATGATGAGTCTTCCGTTTTTCAAGTCTTCGATCGCTTCTTCGATAGTGGAAAACATGCGCTTCCCGTCCTTTCTCATGCAAATCCGTTTTCTTGCAGCAGGCTCAGGCCAAGACCGGCGGCTTCTGATCCGTTGTCCGTTGGGTCCGGTTGACTGAGCAGTCGCTCGGCATACTTCGCCATCAAATCGCATTCCAGGTTGACGAGATCGCCCGGCTTTTTCTTCGCCAGGACGGTCAGGTCCTGCGTGTGCGGGATCAGGGAGACCGTCAATGAATCCCGCCCGGCGGAAAACACGGTGAGCGATGTCCCGTCAAGCGCGACCGACCCCTTTTCAACGATGTACCGGGCAAGGGCCGGCGGAACCCGCAAGTCCAGATAAATCGCGTTTGCTTCGGATCTTCTTGCGCTGACTTCAGCCACTGCATCGACGTGTCCGGAGACAATATGGCCGCCGAACCGGCCGTCTGCTGCCATCGCACGCTCAAGATTGACCCGAGAGCCCGGCCTCAGCCGGCGGAGCGTCGTCGCTTTGACCGTTTCCGGCATGAGATCCGCCGTAAATTCATCTTTGTTGAAGCGGGTGATGGTGACGCAGACTCCGTCGACGGAGATGGAATCGCCAAGATGCGCATCCGAAAGAATCTTATCGGCCGCAACGGTCATCACGGCAGAGCGGCCGCTCAGATTGAACGAGCGGACGTTGCCAATTTCTTCGATGATCCCTGTGAACATGCGGTGCCCTCCTTGATTGCTGTGATTTTGAGGTCTTTTCCGGCAAATTCAACTTGATCAAATGTCAGTCCGATTGCCTGTTCCATCGCCGGAAACCCGTTGCCGCCGAACGCGGTCGGTGCATCAATGCCGCCGATCAGCTTGGGTGCGATATAAAGAATGAATTGATTGAAATGACCGCTTTCCAAAAACGAGGCGTTTACTTCACCGCCTGCTTCGACGAGCAGCGTCTGAATCTGTCTTTCGCCGAGCTGCAGGAGAAGATCCGCGATCCGGAGATCCGGAGTGGCCTGTCTGAGCACGGTTGCGCCGGCCTGCGTGAGAGCATGTTCCCGGTCTGACGGTGCTTCGCTTCCGCAGATGATCCAGACGGGCGCTTCTTTGTTCGTGAGAATGTTGGATTGGACAGGCGTTCTGAGCCGGGTGTCCAGAATGACTCGAATGGGATGTTTTCCTCCGCGGGGCAGGCGGGAGGTCAGGAGAGGGTTGTCTTGAAGGATGGTGCCGATGCCGGTCAGGATGGCATCATGGCGGCTGCGGAGATGATGGACGTCTTCCCGTGCTGCCGGCCCGGTGATCCATCGGCTGTGGCCGGTATGCGCGGCAGTTTTGCCGTCTGCTGTGACGGCTGTTTTGATTGTGACATAAGGTGTGGAGGTACGGATAAAGTGGGCAAACGGACGGATGATCCGTTCCGCTCTCGGATGGTCGAAAAGCTCGACTTCCAGGCCTGCCTGTCTGAGCCGGTCAATGCCGGCCGAGCAGACCGCCGGGTTCGGATCCCGCGTTCCGACGAATACGCGGCGGATCCCCGCGCGGATAACCGCTTCCGTGCAGGGCGGTGTCTTGCCGGTATGGCTGCAGGGCTCCAGTGTGACGTACAGGTCGGCGTCCCTTGCAAATTCTCCGGCTTCGGCAAGTGCATGGACCTCGGCGTGCGGGCCGCCCGCCCTGAGATGGGCGCCTGTCCCGACGATCCGCCCGCCATTCACCACCACTGCACCGACGGGCGGATTTGGCGACGTCTGCCCGGCCACGCCTTCCGCCAAGTCCAGAGCCATTTCCATAAATCGGTCTGTTGTCATATTTGGGTCACTCCTTTCGTTTAAATGCAAAAACGCCCCGTATCAAATGACGATATGGGGCGAGCATGAGTCGGTAAGCATGCTTAAATAAACGTTGGAACCAGCCGGATTCCAACGAATCTCCTTCTCCCATCCAGACTTTCACTGTCGGCTCCGGAATTGCACCGGATCCACCGCATCGAATGCGGGTCACGGACTGAGGCTCGCGCCATCACCGCCGGTGGGGAATTGCACCCCGCCCCGAAGGATCTCCTATTCAAGTTCGAATTCATTATTTCACAACGAATGGCTTGGGGCAAGGGGAATTTGTCTTAAGTATCTGTCAGGAAACGGGAGGCGGGATTGGCGGTCCGGGGCCTTTTTCCTTACTGTGAAGAATGCGGGTGAGGGAGAGGCGGGTGAACTTTTTGGGGATGGGCGGAGAGGTGGAGATTCCCGGCGGCTTCAAGTGATTTCGGACCCGCTTCCCGGAGGGCAATTTTTCGAAGCCGCTTCGGCCAATTCCAGGCCCGCCACGGCCAATTCCGTTCCCGCTTGCCGATGATCCATCCCTTCCCTTCCCCAATCTGAAAAGCAGCCGGCGGTGTTGCCCGGCTGCTTTCCTTTTTTATTTGTCATTAGCCCATGATGTGATATCCGCCGTCGACGTAGAGGACTTCGCCGGTGACGCCTGTGCCCATGTTGGAAAGAAGGGCAGTGGTCATGTCGCCGACTTCACGCTGGTCGACGTTGCGTTTGAGCGGAGCGGTTTCTTCGATCTGATGGAGGATTTGATTGAAAGACGGCACGCCTTTGGCCGCAAGAGTCCGGATGGCACCCGCAGAAATGGCGTTCACGCGGATGCCGTCTTTGCCGAGATCATTTGCCAGGTAGCGCATCGATGCTTCCAGCGCTGCTTTGGCCACGCCCATGACATTGTAGCCGTCGAGCACGCGCTCGGCTCCGAGGTAAGTCATCGTGACGATGGCGCCCCCTTCTGTCATGTACGGACGCGCCTCACGAGCGACCGCGACGAGGGAGTAGGCGCTGGTGTCCTGGGCAAACGCATAGCCGTCGCGTGATGTGTTGATGAAATCATCTTTCAGGTCATCCGCATTGGCAAATGCGAGAGAGTGGACAACCCCGTGAATCGTGCCGACTTCCTCCCCGATCTGGCGGAATGCTTCTTTGACGCTTTCGTCGTCATTCACATCGCACTGGACGATGAGCCGCGCTTCCCGGCCTTCCTTTTCAAGAATCCGCTCGAGTTTGGCACGCGAGCGTTCCTGACGGTTTGTAAAAATGAGGTTTGCCCCCGTCTCATAAAGGGATTTTGCCACGCCCCATGCGAGACTGCGCTCATTTGCCACTCCCATGACCACAATATTCTTGCCTTCTAGCTTCAGCAGATCTCCCATTTCCTGAACGCCTCCCGAACTGTTTATACCAATCATTAGTAGCTGGTGCTAACGTGAAGTATATCATAGGGCCGCCGATTGGGGAACCGCCGATTCTCCTGACCGGAATGAAAAGGGGCTGTCCAATTCAAAACAAAAAAAGCAAAAAGCAAGGACTCTGGTCGCTTTCCGCAGGCCAGTCGCCGAGCCTCTTCCGGCGTCCTTGCTTTTTGCTGTCTCACTGGGCCGTTCAGTACTTTCTGGACAGCCCCTTGAACTGCATTATCGGTGTTCTTCCCGGTAGTCCAGCGCGGCATGGATGAACGAGGAGAAAATTTCCCTGGAAGGTCCGTGGCCGTTTACGGCGAAGTTTTCCGGATGCCACTGGGTTCCGAGGATAAATCGCTTGTCCTCCAGCTCGATCGCTTCAATCAGGCCGTCCGGGGCTTTGGCGGCAATCGTCACGCCCTCGCCAACGGTTTTGGCTCCCTGATTGTGCGAAGAGTTGACCCGTGTTCGTCCATTTTCAAATAAGGGCTTGAGAAGCTTTCCTCCGGTGATCTCAACATGGTGGACGGGAAATTTCCGTCCGTGCTCTTGTTTATGTTTCACCGGGTTGTCGAGCTGGTCGAGCACGGACTGATAAAGTGTTCCGCCGGTCACGACGTTCAGCATCTGCATCCCGCGGCAAGTGCCGAAAAACGGCATATCCCTTGCGATGACTTGCTTGACGACAGTGGAGTCAAATTCGTCCATCTCGAAGTTCAGTCTGCCTGTACCGGGATGAGGTTCTTCGCCGTAGTAATCCGGGTCAATGTCCCAGCCGCCGGTCATGACGATGCCGTCGACGAGATCCAGGACTTCCCCCACTTCCTCGGGCGGGACAATCGGCAAGACGACCGGAATTCCGCCTTCCTGGAGAATGGCGGAGATGTAGACCGGCTGCAGTTTATAATCATATAAATTATCTTGTGTTTGTGCGGTGACTCCGATGATTGGCTTCATGCGTTCACGCTTCTTTCGTTTAACGTTCCATTACCAGTATTCCCTGGATGTCCCCCCGGCAAAACAGATCAGAAAATTGTTTTATTTGTTTGACCTGAATTGTCGAATGATGTATATTGAAGGTTGGGTCCGGATACCCTGTATCGGATGACATTTGACTCGTCGGGGGGATGTAAAATGTACCAGGGCAAAGTGAAATGGTTCAATAACGATAAGGGGTACGGCTTCATTGAAATGTCGGACGGCGAGGATGTCTTCGTCCATTACACCGGTATCATGGGCGACGGTTTCAAGACACTTGACGAAGGCCAGACGGTCTCTTTTGAAGTCATCGAAGGAAACCGGGGTCCTCAAGCTGCAAATGTCGTGAAACTGGAAGAGCATTGAACAGGGATGGATGGATCCGGAGCGAGTGTGCTTCCTGATTGCCATATCGCATCCCTATTTCCATACAAACAAAAATCCCGCTTGCCGGCTTGCGCAGAGCGGGATTTTTTAGTGGCCGAGTTTATTGAGTTCAGCGCCGAGAAACTGCAGCTGTTCTCCGACAGTGCAGCCGCGGATGCAAAAACTGTGCGCAGCGGTTTTCCCTTTTTCTTCGCGCAGCTGCCTTTTCAGGAAGCAGTCTTCACAGTAGCGGTCCAGAAGTTCGTCGATATCCTGAATCAGATCAATTTTATTCAACTCAAGTCACTCCATTTATACAGGTTCCCACATTGTATAGTCTTCCCGCTTCGTTTTCAAGTATGAGAGCCAAAACTTCCCGACTGGAGGGAGATTGATATGCTGGAAGTATTTATCGACGGTGCTTCTGCCGGAAATCCCGGAAAAAGCGGCATCGGCATTTTTATCCGCGGCGAAGGCCATCAGGACAAGTTGTCAGAGTTTGCAGGCGTGGTCGATAATCACACTGCTGAATTTACGGCTTTCCTGAGGGGTGTGGAAGAAGCAGCCAAGCGGACGACCGGACTCGTATCCATCCGCTCCGATTCAAAGGCTGTTGTGTCTGCAGTTGAAAAGCGGTACGCCAAAAATCCCGTTCACCGGGATATTTTGGAACGGGCACTCGCCATTGCCGACTCGTTTGAATTCTTCTTCATCAAGTGGATCCCGGATGAGGAAAACCGGGCGGCCGATGCACTGGCCAGGGAAGGGATCCGCAAAGGCTGACCCGGTCAGAACGGAAGGTCAAGCTGCCAGGAAACGCCGAACCGGTCATTGACCCATCCGAACTTCCTGCTGAATCCGTACTCGCCAATCGGCATCAGGGCTTCGCCATCGCCGAGCAGTTCCTTGTAAAGCCGGTCGATCTCCTCTTCTGAACTGCAAGTCAAAAAGATGGAGAATGAAGGCGTGAAGTCAAAGCCATGGCGTATATTGCTGTCGATGCAATGAAATTCCCTGCCCTTTAATGTGAAGGACGCACGCATTACCGTTCCTTCGTCTCCGCCAGGATTACCCGGGCCATAACGGGTGATCTCCATGATTTCGGAATCCTCGATGAGGCCGGTATAAAACTTCATCGCCTCTTCCGCCTTTCCCTTCTGGAACATCAAAAACGGAGTTGCTTTTTCCATGGTGGACCGCTCCTTTACCTCCCTATAACTCAAAATAACAGCAGCAGGCAGATCCGATCCGGGTCCGTCCTGCTGCTTTCTCATTCCATCACTTTTCTGAACTCCACCGTGCGGGCAGCCGGGTCGTACAGCACCCATTCCCGGTCGCCGACAACTGGTCCGACATTGACGAATGTCTGTCCCTTTGTCACGTCATATGGCACGCCGAAACCGATGTCTATTGGCTCGCCGTCGATGGAGAGATCTGATTCATGGCTGTGTCCGTAAAAGGTGAGGTCGCCCGCATTTCCCGGATAAACCGGCGTCCACGGATCGCCGCCCCACTCCCACTGGTGGCCGTGCACGATTTCCGCACCGTCGATGTCCATCGTTTCAGGCATCGACCGGATCCGCCGAAGAAGCGGCTCTCCGGATTCCGTGATCATGGCGATGCGTTCTTCCTGATTGCCCATCACCGACGGGAAATCCAGAAGGTTGAGCAACCCTTCCGGCAGGAGCATGACTTCCTCCAGCCTGCTGAAGCGTTCGTAAGGTGCGCGCTTTTTGCTGATCGTGCATTCAAATAAATCGCCCGTCCCGACAACTTCGGCACCGGGCGCGTGCTGGCTGATATGGTCCAGCACATCCTCCAGATCCTGTACGGAGGAGTGGATGTCTCCGATGATGGCAAATTTCATTCAATCTCCCCCGGTCTCATTGTATCATCCTTCGTCCGGACATAAAAACCGTCCATCGCAGACCATTCACAGTAAAGAATGTCCTGAACGCCTCCGAATCCGAGATCTGCCATCGCATCCAGCAGCCATTCTTCCCGTTTGCCGATCTGCCGCAGCATTTCCCTTTTGACGGTTCCGCGGTCGATCAACAAAACGCTCGGGTCTTCTTCGGCTACATCCAGATGAAGGTCTCCGGCAGTCGCAGGTTTGTACCGGGCATACGTATTGATTGAGAATGATCCGTTCGTTTCGATGAGCAGATCTTTTACTTCCCGCAAAGAGAAAATTCCGCTTTGCCGGAGCATGATCCGAAGCTGTTCCATCTCGAGAGCATTTTTCCTGAACGCCTCGGTATCCAGTTTCCCGTCTTTGATCAGGTAGACCGGCCGCCCCATGAGCAGGACTCTTCCCTTGTCCGAGCGCTGGGCAATCTTTTCGATCAGATAGATGAGGATTGCCCAGACAGCGAGCGTGAACAGCAGGTTCCAGACCGAGATGCTGCTGTCGAACAAAGTTTCTTCCACGATGCCTCCGAACAACAACAGGTAGACGATGTCAAACGGAGTCATTTCGGCGAGCTCTTTTCTTCCCAGCAGCCGGACGATGACCAAAAGCGCGAGCAGCGCGACAACCAGCTTGATGGCATTCGTCATATAGTCCAAGAGGGCATCCCTCCACCTCTGTTGCTTTCTAACCCTCTGATACCCCGCTTTCCTTCCCGTGAATCAAACTGCCGATTCACTCACCCGTTTCCACCGGGGCGTCCGGGTCACTCACCCAGTCACTGTAGCTGCCGACATACAGCCGGAGATTTTCCTGGCCGATATGAGCGAGCATCGCGTTAAGCGGTGCCGCAGTCACACCGCTGCCGCAGTAGACGGTCACCGGCTCATCAGAAGCGACCACTTCCCGGATGGCCCGCACGATTTCCTCTCCCGTGTTGAACTGCCCGCCGGAAACGAGCCTGCTCCAGTCAAAGTTCCGTGCACCGGGGATATGGCCGGCCACCGGATCGAGCGGTTCATGTTTTCCTGCGTAGCGTTCGGCCGCGCGGGCATCGAGCAGGATGCCTTCCCCGCTGCCTTCCACGACTTTGCGCACATCCTCACGGCTTGCATACAGCTGTCCCTGCCAGTCCGGCTTCACTTCCGATCGTTCGGGAGCCGCCGCTTCCGTTTGAAGAGGATAGCCTGCGCGGACAAGTCCTTTATATCCTTCCTTCAATATATAGACCTGCCGAAAACCTCCGTACCGGAGCAGCCACCATGCCCTTGCGGCGAACGGCTCTCCTCCGTTGTCATAAATGAGGATCCGGTCATCGAGCATGAGCCCGCTCCTGCGGAACAACTCAGTCAGATTCTCGCGGGACGGCATGGGATGGCGGCCGTTCTTTGAATCCATATCGGACAGGTCTTTCTCAAGATCCCAGTGGACGGCGCCTGCAATATGCCCGTTTTCGTAGGCCGTTTTCCCGGCTTTTGGATCCTGCAGCGAAAAGCGGACATCGATCAGCTTCCAGTAACCGTCCGACAGTTCATCCACCGTTTTGAACACTTCCGTCATTTCAATTCCTCCCTTTCAGATAGTGTCGAGTAAATCCCTTTCCACTCATCCAGGTTGCCGAATTTCTGAAGAACTTCCCGCTCGGAGCCGATTTTCGCGAGCGCCCCCTGAAGGAGATGTTGCCTGAGGCCTTCCGCCTCCAGTTCCGTCCACTGGTCGAAGCTGTTCAGCATGCGCGCCTTTTGTTCATTCAAATATTGCTCCGCGTCTTTTTTTGCCGCCTGCTCGAGTGCATCCCGCAGCTTGTCGCGCGTTCCTGCCTCAAAGAAGTCCTTGTCGTTCTTATAGATCCGGTTGACGGCGGAGTAAGCCGAGGGATCCGGAAAAACTTCCGGGAATGACAAGCTGTCTTTGTCGTCCGGTTCAAACGGTGTCAGGCCGAACACCGGATCCATTTCCCGGAGCGTTCGCTGTTCGTCGGTGAACCTGCCGGTGAGCCGGCGGGACGTGTAGTTTGTCAGCCTGAGGTCCGTCACTTTCAGCTCCTGGACGATGTCGAAGCCCACAGCGCCGAGCGCTTCGCGGAGCGCCGTGGAAAGGGCCTCTTTGGCCGGGCGTGAAGCAAAGGTAGCAGGGTTGTATGCTTCCCGGAAGAACTCGGTGAACCGGTAGAACACCCGCTGCAATACATAGTAGATCAATTCATCGAGCTCGGCCTTCACATCGTTCATGATCACTTGCGCCCCCGAGTGGGCAAACCGTTTCCGCAGATCCTGTTCGTAGAGGCGGAGCTCTTCCAGACGCTCTTCCTTGCGCGACAGGTTCGATTCCGTCCGGGAGATCAGGGCGCCGAGCGACTCGACGGCTTTCCGGCTTTCTTCCCGGAGCGACTGCACCGCAAGCGCGTTCAGTTCTTCGCCGAGGAAGTGATGGAAATCCTTCTCAAATTCCGGCATGCCGGATCCGAGCGTTTTCCCTTCCGTCTTCTCTTCGAGCGCACGCAGGCTCGAGATGCCGAACAGCCGCGGATTGCGGATGCCGAACCGCTGGAGTTCACCGGCGACATATCCTTTGACGAGATCCGCTTCTTCTTCATCTGCGGCCAGGTCGATCGCATTCACCAGGAAGAACATCTTGTCCATTTCAAACGCGTCCTTCACCCGGCCGAGCTGGATGAGGAATTCCCGGTCGGCGGCGGCAAACGCATGGTTGTAATAAGTGACGAACAAAATGGCATCGGCATTACGGATGTACTCGAACGCCACATCCGTATGGCGGGCGTTGATCGAATCCGCACCCGGTGTGTCGACAAGCGTGATGCCCTGGCGCGTCAGCTCGCAGTCATAATAAAAATCGATCGATTCGACAAAGCAGCTTCTCGTTTCATCGGCGACATATTCTCGGAATTCCGCTTCCGCCACATTGACCGTCTTGCCGAGCAGCGGACCCCTTTCATGGAAGCCGGCCTTGAATGCCCGGATGAATGAGCGGTGCAGCTGCTTGCCGTCTTCGATGTCATCTTTCGCAGCGGCTTCGTCGGCGTGCCGGTAGGCATCTTCAAGCGACCGGACCGTCATGCCGAGTTCCGCGAATGCACGGACGACGTCTTCCGTCATGGCCTCCACTGTCTTCAGGTGAATATCGGCCGTGCCGCTCGCTTTGTCCCGCGCCGCATCCGCCGGCCGGATGCGGTTGATGGCGGCTGTCGTCGGATTCGGAGAAACCGGCAGCACCGGCTCGCCGATCAGCGCGTTGGAGAACGATGATTTCCCTGCACTGAATGCGCCGAACAGCGCGATGGTGAAGTCCTTCCGGCCGAGCCGGTCCGCTTTTCGCCGGAGATAATCCGCCGTTTCGGAAAACCCCGGGATGCTCCGGATTTTATCGGAAATGAAAAGCGCATCAGAAACCGCTTCGTCGGCTGCCGCCTCGGTGACGACCGGGCGGTCCGACTCTTCTCCGCCTTCAGCAGCCGGCTGCTCGTCTTCCTTGCCAGGAGCCATCGACGGCTCGAAGTCAACGACAGACTCACGTGCCGATTGTTCTTTCCGTTCCCACTTTTCCGCTGTGAGTCTGGCTTCTTCATCAAGCCGGGAGTCTTTGGATGCGAGGGATTTCTTAAAGCGGACGATCGTCTGGACAGCTTCCTCGATCGCCCGGATGGCGCCGGCTTTTTCCGACATCGATCCCGCCTGCTGCTCCAGCCGGCCGGTGCTGTCATTGGCGCGCTCTGCAATAACGGCCGTCTTTTCTTTTTTCCAGCCGTCCGTCTCGCGGATGAACCACCGGATCACGGCCTGGCGGACAGCTTCCGTGAAGTTGAGCACCGTGTCGCCGGTGACCAGGGCACCCTGCGGGACTTCTCCTTCAATGACCGAAAGCGGCACTTCCAGGTCCATCCTGTCGATCCGGATGGCTTCTTCATCAGAAAGGATTCCCGCCTCGCGAAGTGACTGCTTCATCAGGTTCCGCAGATGCGTGGCCGCCTGGGCATCCGCCGTTTTCCTGAAAAGGCGGATCATCCGCTCCTCCCGGGCAACGCGTTCTTCTTCCGTTTTCTTGCCGCTGAACAGGAAGCCGACTTTAAAGGACGGTGACCTCGACTCCAGGTATTCCTTCATCTGATCACGGACTTCAAACGGCATGAGGCCCGCATTTTCCAGCAGTTGCTTCCGCTCTGCTTCAAAAGAAGCTTCCCACAGTTCGGGCGACAGGAGCTCGACCCGCCGCGCCGCATCGGAAGCCTCTTCAAGGATTTCCTCACGCCGGTTCCATTCGTCTTCCGTCAGGATTTCAGAATAAGTCGATTTCCGCTCCGCCACTTCATCCTCGAGAAACCGGAGATGCTCGTCTTCCAGTTTGCGGATGGTGCCTTCACCCGTTTCAATGAGCGACGCTCCCCGATTGCCGATGCTTTGGCCGATCAATTCCTTCACGCGGCTGAAATCATTGTGCGGAAGTCCTGTCTGCTTCAACGATGTGTAGAAGATCCCTTTCGGATGGACACCCCACGAAGCGAATGAATTCCGGACGGATTCCTGAAAGTCTTCGAAACTCAGCTCTTCTTCCCGGTGCTTGTCGATCTGGTTGACGATCAGGTAAACATTTTCATTGTATTGCATGAGGTTTTTGGTGAAAGTGAAGTTGAGTCCGGACTGCACATGATTGTAGTCCATAACATAAAAGACGAGGTCTGCAATATGGAGCGACGACTCGGTCGACAGTCTGTGGGCGTCATCTGTCGAGTCCACGCCGGGTGTGTCCATCACGGTGACGCCGTCAGGCAGCGCCGATCCCGCATGGCCGACTTCGATGTCCGACACGCCGGCTCCGTCTTTTGAGAATTCCTTGATGTATTCCAGGTCCAGATTGCCGGTGAACCGAACGGGCGGACCGTCTGTCCGGTGGATGATCGCAAAGTCCTCGTCCGCCTTGTGAACGCGCACGATGTTGGCGCTCGTCGGAATCGGTCCGGTTGCCAGCAGATCCACGCCGGTGAGCGCATTGATCATGCTCGACTTGCCGGCGGAAAAATGGCCGGCGAACCCGATCACAAATTCGTCCTTCATCACTTTTCCGGCAAAGCGTGCTGCCCGCTCTTCCCGCTCCCGGTCATCGTCCTGCCGAAACAGCACGGCCAGCCGCGCAGCTTTCCCGATGAGCTGCTCTCTCTGTTCATTGATCGGTGATTGTTTGGTTTCTGTCATAAATTGAAGCTCCTCTGCCTGTTTTACTGGTCTTATCATATCATTTTTGCCTTCCCTATTGGGGTGGCCATTGAAAAAGGCCTCCCGCTCATGGCGGAAGGCCTTGTGTGTTTCAATCAAACGGTTGCGGGACGGACCGGAAGGACAGAGAGGATTTCCCCTTCCTCGCTCTGCTCCTTTTCACCGAGGAGCAACAGGATTTCTCCCCGGTCTCCTGATGTCCGGATGAGCCGGCCGATGCCCTGGCGGAGGCGGAGCAGCATGTACGGCAGGTCGATGTCCCGGTGCGGATCTTCGGCGAAGCGGTGTTTCGCTTCAAACAGCGGATCGTCCGGCGGGTACGGAAGGTCGTAAATTGCCACCCGGGTGAGCGCCTCGCCCGGAATGTCGAGCCCTTCCCAGAGATGCCAAGAACAGAGTGCCTGCGCCTTGCCCTGCTGGAAGTCGCGGACCAGCGCGGACAGTGCCCGGTCGCCTTCAAACAGGAACCGGGAATCGCCGCCGGCTTTTTGCCGGAATTCATTCATCGCGGCTTTCGACCGGAACAGGATCAGCGTCTGGCGGCCGTCTTCCATCGACCGAAGAAGTTCCGCCGATTTGTCGGCCGGCTTTTCAATGCGGATTTCCATCACTTCTTCGTAATCAAACGGCGAATCGACGGAGAAGGACTTGAACCCGTCGCCGATGCCGAGCGAATCGGCCAGATAAGAGAAATCTCCGCCGACCGACATGGTTGCGGACGAAAAGATGACCGGAACTCTCCCGGTGAACAGCAGTTCGCCGAGCATGTCGGTGACGAGACGCGGCATGATGACGAGCGTTTCATCCCCGTTCTCGTTTTCCAGCCAGTCGACCGCCTCGCCGCCTTCATTGAACAGCTTCATCGAGTGGATGTACTGCTCCAGGTACTCTTCGGCGATCTTGAGGTCATAATCCGGAATCACATACAGATCCGCATCAAATACCAGCTCTTCGAGAATGTCGACGGCAAGCCGCACCGCCTCCTCCGCATCGGCCGAAATCTGCGGGGTCCGCACGATTTTCCGGCGGTCTCCTTCGCCTTCCGCATGGTCATGAAGACCGCGGAACAGCGAGGCGTGGCAGTCGATGAGCTGTTCCATGAGGACGAGCGTCTTCTCGCGGACGCCGTCGACCATGATGCGCGACAGGACCGTATCCAGCGTTCGCTCCTGCACCCGGTAAGTGAACGCTTTTTGTGCGGCGTATTCAAGCAGATGCCCTTCGTCGAACACGACGACGGACGGCTCCGGCAGAAGCGGAAGCTGTTCCTGCCGGACGCGCGATTCCTTCGTCCAGAGGTGTTCCATATAAAAATCCTGCGAGCAGATGATCAGGTCCGCCGCTTCCCGGTAATGCGCGCGGTGGAGCGTCTGGCCGCACCGGTTTCGGAGATCGCACGAGCTGCACTGCCAGAGCGGATGATAATTCACCAGATCCCAGTCGTCATCAGATACATCAGGGAATGTTGACCGGTCGCCGTACGGCTCGAGTTTCATCATCGAAGAATGCCCGTGGACGAATCCCGGAAGTGAATCGTCGATGCCGCGGGCCGCGTCGCTTTCTTTGGAGGCTTCATCCAGCCGCTTCAGGCAAAGGTACTGCTCGCGTGATTTCGCAAGCCGGACGTCGACGGTGAGGCCGAGCGCCCGCTCCAGCTTGCCGATATCGCCCGATTCCTTTACGAGCTGGTCGATGAGCGCCTCGTCGGCACAGGCGATGATGGCCGGCCTGCCGGTGTACCGGGCGTAAGCGACCGCGGGAAGCAGGTAGGCGATCGTTTTGCCGGTGCCGACCCCCGCCTCCGCAAACAGGACCGACTTCTCTTTCAGTGCCTGGCCGATCTGGAATGCCATGAACACCTGCTCATCGCGGAGATCAAATCCCTTTTCGGTCAGTTCATCATAAAGCACGTCGCCGATCCAGTCGTCCAATGACTCAAAAAACGACCGGTCCCGGTCAAGCGCAAACGGAATCGCCTGTTTCATCGAAAGCCCCCTGTAAACGTAATGAAATGCACTTTCCCGGCGAGGTGCCGGAAAAATGCACAGTTTTTAAAGTATACCACGGGATCCGGTCGGAATAAAGCGAAAAGCTGCAGAGTCCCCGCACTTAGTTTATCCGGCGCACCGGCGAAGTATTCCTCGCATTTTATGGCCGGTCGATCCGGATGGTGACATCGCCTTTAATGTAGTTCGGATAAGCGAAAAAGCGGATGGTGACCGGGTTTTTGTAGTCTGCATCGGCAAAATTGAGGTCATTGTACGTATAGGCTTTCTCTTCGCCGTCTTCCCCTTCCTCGCTCCACATGCCGGCACTCGTCAGGTCGACCGGCTTTCCGTCGGCATCGGTCACATCCGTCAAGTATCCATACCCGAATTCACCGCCGGTTTTCAGTTTCGTCTCGATGCGGAGCGGGTCGATTTCCGTGACTTCCAGCTTTCCGTCGGACGGGGTCTGGAGGACTTTCCCGAGCCGGGTATCAACGATGAGCTTTTCGTCTTTGTCGATCGCCTGCATTTGGTTCATCCGGAAAATCATCAGATCCGGCTGTTCAAAGTAATTGCTCTGCAGGAAGTAAATCTGCGTGCCGTCTTCCTCTTCCGTAGCGCTCATGCCGTTGGTGATGCTGCTCCACGTCTCCCCCTTGCCGTCCACGATCCGCATATCCTCGAACTGGAGAATATCCATCGTATTGTGTTCATCGAAATCCACGGCGACTTCCGCGCGCAGCGGGTGAACGGTAATGGAGCGAATGATGATTTTCTGGCCGGCAACGGTGACCGTTTGATCGAGATCAAACACTTTACCTTGGGCGATCGGCTTCTCGATCGAGAACGGCAGGCTGAAGTTGCGCCCGCTTCCCTCCCTGGACTGGATTCTCAGCTCGAAGTTCCTTGTGCCGGCCGGCAGCGGCTCTGCGAAATGATAATCAATCATCTGCTCGCTCGTATGCTTGTTGTCTTCAGGCAACGGGTCGTTCCAGACGATTCCCCGCGGCTCGATCAGTTGCCCGTCCGCGTAGATCTCCGGCGTTTCAAAAAGCGGATCTTTCATTTCAGTCGCCGAATCCACGGTAAACGAAAGGACCATTCCTGACTGGTCGACAATGACCCCGTTCAGGGTGACGGTCATCCCGCCGTCCGATGCCGTTGCATCCACTTCTTCATAGTACTCGTTGTCGATGATTGCCTTCATCCCTTTGTCGTGCTGAATCATCTCGACAATCGCCGCCATGCCCGGAAGACTTGAGACGGCCCTTGCAAATGCCGGTGAGACGCGTACTGACGTGATGAACGCAAACAGCAGGACGGCAACCGCCGCCAGGGAAAGGACCGATCTGCGGATCCGGCGCGTGTTCCTTTTTGAGCGGTCCATGCCGGCATGGATGGCGTGGCTGAGCGCTTCTTCAGGGATCTCCAGGTTGGCGAGTTCCTCCCGCTGTGCGGCCAGCTTTTTTTCTTCCTCCTCAAACATCCCGGTTTCCTCCTTTCCCGGCGAAAAATTCGCGAAGCTGGCGGAGTGAATGGTAAAGCCGCGATTTCACGGTGCCTTCCGGAATTTGCTCCAGCTCGGCGATCTCACGGATTTTCATTTCCTCGAAGTATTTCAGATGGATAAGCCGGCGGGCTTCATCCGGCAGCGATTGAAGGGCCTCATCGATCTCCAGCCGGTCGTGCCGGTCGGTCCGTCCCGCGTCCGGCAGCCGGTCCACCGATGGCTCGCGCCCCTTCCGCTTCAGTTCATCTTGGCAATAGTTGATCATGATCCGGGTGAGCCACGTCTTGGCAAACTCCGGGTTTTTCAGTCGGCGAACCGATCTGTACGCACGCGCAGTCACTTCCTGCACCGCTTCGATGGAAGCATGCTCATTTTTGAGAAAGGCGAACGCCGTCCGGTAAAGCGCTGCCTTATGGGTTTCCATCAGCAAAAGAAACGCATCTGGATCCCCCTTCGCCGCCCGCCCCGCCAATTCTGTTTCATCCATCCCGCCACCCCCTTTTTTTCTGTCTCTATCCATTAGACAGCGGAGGGAAGGAAAAGTTCAAGGGGAGGGGAAAGAAATTTTTGGAGGGGTGCGGGAGAAGTTTTTTTGTGGTGGCAATTTTCAATTTCGAAAAAGCCGAGCTTCGCGCCGGCATTGGTTTTTGTGAAATCCGGGGAAGATTGAAATAAGATTTTGAGGGCATTTACGCGGTCAAAATTGAATTTTGGCGATTTGCGTTTTTGAGGGAGTCGCGGTGTAATGGCGGAAAGGGGGGATTCAAATGAAGAAGCGGCTTATCCGCTGTTTCTTTACGCGACAGAGCGGTTGCTGGCGCTCATGGATCCGGCCGATCCGGCGAGGGCCAAAATTATGGCCGAGCAGACCACGACTTCATTCGGCCACCGGGGGGAAGTTCGTGCAGACCGCTATGTGAGCAGGTCGGCCTTGCCGGAAGGCGCCATTGTTCTCCATGACCTGCACCTGACCATCCCGGGAAATGAAACCGTCCAGACCGACACCCTGATTTTGACAAAGAGCGTCGCCTATGTGATGGAAGTGAAAAATATATACGGCGTCCTGGAGCTCGAAGAAAATCCGGCCCGCCTGAAACGGACCGGCAGCGACGGAAAAATCCACTATTTCGGCTCCCCGCTGATCCAGCTGAATCTGGCGATTGATACGCTCTCCTATTGGCTGTTCATGCATGACATCCCCCTTCCGGTGAAAGGCGCCGTCTTTTTGGCCTCCAAGAATGTGGATGTCCGCTTTCCACCGAGAGCACCCATCCACTTGGCGACCGAAATCCCTTCAATCCTTAAAGAGGAATTGACCGGAGATGACACCGTGACCTCTCCAACCCTGCGTTGGGCAGCGGACGTGATGAGAAAACAGGAAGACCGCTTTCACCCCTACCCGCTCGCCCGATATTTTCATGTTGCGGCCGGACATCTGTTTGATGATCCGCTCTGCAATCAATGCACCGGCCGAATCCGTTGCGGCGAAGCCAACCGGATGGGCATCTGCCTCGTCTGCGGCACCCGCTAGTGGATCCCCTTCCTTGAAAAACTGGTGGATTACTTTTTGATCCGCGGCAGCTCGTTGACGATTGAGCAGGCAATGGATTATTTGGGGGTGAGCGCCACAAAAGCGAAAACGCTGTTGCGGTCCCCTTTATTTATAAAGCGCGGAAAATCAGTCGCTACTTATTATGTATTAAACTACGCGGCAGTGATTCTTGATGATGAGGGGAGCTTGGTTATCCCTGGTTCTTCTGGAAGCATTCAAGTGAAGAGTTGATTAAGGGTTTCGCGCCTGCTTTCCGGGGCGCTGCTTTTTCGCGGCCGCCCGGAGGCTTTTCGCGCCCGCTTTGGCCATTTTCGCGCCTGCTTTCCGGGGCGCTGCTTTTTCGCGGCCGCCCGGGGACTTTTCGCGTCCGCTTTCCCGGGAGCAGGTTGTTCGGACCCGCTTCCTGGAGAACCTTGATCCTCCGAGTCACCCCCCACTATCCCGACCCCGAACCCAAAATAAAAAACCGGGCGTCCGCCCGGTTTTCTTACATTATCGCTTCCGCTGCCCCCAGAACTGATAGTAATCAGTCCGGATGAAGCCGTTGAAGAGTTTTCGTTTCTTTGTGGCTCGCCGGCCCCACAGGTCTTCGAAGTTTTCCATGGAGGAGAGCATGTAGACGGACCAGGAGGGGAACTTCTCCATGGCACGCCCCAGCGTCCGGATCGCCTCTTCCACTTCTTCCACTTCGCCGATGCGCTCCCCGTATGGCGGGTTGGAGGCCATGACGCCGTTTTCCTGGTCCGTGGTGAAATCGGCGGCCTGCATTTGTTTGAATTGGATCACGCCCGCAAATCCCGCTTCTGCGGCGTTGGCTTCGGCGATTTTGATCATGCGGTGATCGATGTCGGTCCCTGTAATGTCGAGTTCGACTTCGTAATCCGCGACCGACTCCGCGTGGGCGCGGACGTCTTCCCATATTTTTGCGTCCATCCATGGCCACCCCTCGCTTACGAAGTCCCGATTGTAGCCGGGTGCCATGTTCTGGCCGATCATTGCGGCTTCGATGGCGAGCGTGCCGGAGCCGCAGAACGGATCATGGAATGGGCGGTCCGGTGTCCATCTCGTCAGCTGGACGAGGGCGGCAGCAAGCGTTTCCTTCAGCGGTGCTTCGCCCTGCCCGACCCGGTATCCGCGCTTGTGCAGGCCGGCGCCGCTCGTGTCGATCGTCAGAGTCGCGATATCTTTCAGCATGGAAATCTCGAGTTTAAAGAGGGGGCCCGTTTCCGGCAGGATGCCGCGGCGGCCATAAGCCCCGTTCAGCCGCTCGACGATCGCCTTCTTGACGATCGCCTGGCAGTCGCGCACGCTGCCGAGCTGGGATTTCACCGATTTGCCCGCCACCGGGAACTCGGCGTCCACAGGCAAGAGATCTTCCCACGGCAGTGCCTTTGTTCCCTCGAACAGCTGGTCGAATGTGGTCGCCCTGAACTCGCCGAACACGATCTTCACGCGGTCCGCCACGCGAAGCCACAGATTCGTACGGGCGATTGCCGTCTCGTCCCCTTCGAAATACACCTTGCCGTTTTCAACCGTCGGCTCGTAGCCAAGTGCCCGTACCTCATCAGCGACCGGCTTTTCCAGGCCCATCGCGGCAGTCGCCACCAATTTGAATGTCGTCATCCGAATCATCCTTCCGTGCGGGACGCACCCGCCGTGTCTTTGCTGTATGTATCGTACAAAAGAAACGCCCTCCTGTCATGGAGAGCGTTTCGAAAATTCATATATACCGTCGCCATTCGGTAAGCCATGTTTTGTTCCTTCGTACTGTAGCGGCTCTCGCCTTGTACTCCGGCGGCAATCATCTATCTACAGGCGGCTGACCGCCGTCCCTTCATCCGTTGAGTTCCTTCAGAAGGATGCCCCTACCAAAATTTGGGTTTCTCACTCGAGGGGTTTACCGCGTTCCACCCGCACCGTTTCCGATGCGGCTACGTCACTGTGGCACTTTTCAGGGAGCCTCGGCCATATCCCGGAGGACTTAGGCGTTACTCCCGCCGTCAGACCCATAACGGATCTGCCCCGGCTTATGACTTCGCCGGGCACGAACACTACGGCCGTCTCAGGTCCGTGTGAGCATGGACTTTCCTCTACAACCCGAAGTTGCAGCGATTGCCTGAATGGCGACATTGGCAACACCCATCATACCACAGAAACTCACTGCATTCAATTCGGTGCAAGAAGTTCCATTTTCCGTTCAATTCGGCATTTGCCGCGCTCCCGGTGGCCTTTAGGCAAAAGCTCAGTTCCCGTCGAGCCTGCTGCCGAACACATGCCTCTCCAGATTGGACAGGCGCTTGAGAATATCAAAGTTGGTCGTGCCGGTCTGCGGCTGCGGGGCGGCCGGGCGGTTGCTCAATTCCTCAATTTCCGCTTTCAGCTGGCGGTTTTCCTCCTGAAGTGCGGCGATCTGCTTATTGAATGCTTCATAGTCTTGAATGATCTCGTCCAGATAATGATCCACCTCATCCGGTTTGTAGCCCCGGACGCCGGTCTTGAATTCGTGCTCAAGGATCTTTTTGGCGGTGAGTTTAGTCTCCATCGTTCTCGTCCTTCCGTCTAGGCATGCTTTGCTCAAGTATAGCATATTTTGCCCGCAGTTGTTCATCGATGTCGGAACTCGCGCCAATTCTGTCGACTCCTGCGCTTGCCCGGGAAATAGCCGATCGTCTGTCTCTTATCCTTTTGCCTTCTCCCGCTTTTTCCTCACGCGTTCAAGCCGTTTATCAAACGCTTCCTGCCACCGCTGCTTTCTGGCGGGCTTCAGGCTGTCCATGCTTTTCAGCAAGCCGATCGCCCGCAGGCAGTTGATTTCCGCCTTCGCGAGATTGCCGAGCCGGTGCTCGTTCAGCTTGGCGATTTCCTCGAGCGCACGGAGCGCCTTCAAATCGTCAAGTCCGCCGCCGAGCGCCTGCAGGAACGCTTCTTCCGCATCCGCATGGCGGCCTTCCCGTTTCAGCAGAAATCCCAGATGGTAATACGCCTCGTCGGTGTCGTCAAAAAACAGATCGGTCACTTCCTCGAGCACTTCCCGGCTGCGGTCGTATGCCTTCAGATCGCCGAACCACTTGCCGATGTTCGTATGCGGAAGCGGCGTCGGTTCTTCGTTGTCTTTCATGAGCAGCGAGGTGAGGCGGACGAACAGCGTGACGAGCGACAAAAGATCCCACTCGTTGTGCCGAAGCACACCCAGGAGCAGATCCGGACTGCCGCTTTTCACAGCATCGGTGTAGATGATCGGGGCAAGAAAGCCCGGGATGTCATCTTCCCGGTGAAACCCGAGGATCTCTTCCTCGATCGATTTCAGTGCGAAGCTCTTGAGCCCGCCTTTCCACACCCGGCGCGTCCCCTGGAGCAGATCGATGTGATCCGGATCGCCGAGCTTCGGCAAATGTTCCCGGTTCATCGTCCATCGGGTCTTCAGCTGCGGCCAGTCGAAGCTTTTCCCGTTATAGGTCACAACCGTAAAGCCCGGCTTCCAGAGGCCCGTCTCAAACAGGAACGCCGTCTCGTGTGCAGGTCCGGCCAGCACGTATTGATCAAGCACGAAGACGCCTTCCTTCACCGACAACAGGCCGGCCATGAAAATGAGCGAGCCCGTGCCTTTCAGCCCGGTCGTCTCGGTGTCAAAAAACAGCAGCTTCCGCTCATCGCCCGCAGCGAACGGATGGACGCCGTCCGAGCCGGACCAGGCGGCCGCCGCCTCCTTCAGTTCCCCGAGAGAAGAAGTGCCGTGGACCGTCTCCGGTTGATACCGGACCGTCCTGCGGAATACGGTGCCGAATGAATTGTCGATGCGTTCCAGCCCCGCCGCCTCCCAGCGGTCCGCATACTCCGGCGGGTCCGGCTTCGCGAACGCCGTTTCCTTCGCTTCTTTTGCAGGGGCGCTCTTCTTCAGCATCTTCTTCATCTGGAGCAGTTTGTTTTCATAGGACATGTCCCGTCACCCCGACAGCTTTCCGAAGAGATCGGCGACGCGTTCCTTGACGCGGCCGCCGGATTCCTGTGCGCCGATGCAGACCGGGCAGCCGGATTCACACGGGCACGACACCACGTGGCGGGCGGTCTGCTCGAGCAGTTCCTCCCACATGCCGTGCACTCTCTTGGACAGCCCGATTCCGCCGGGCGTGCTGTCGTAGACAAAGAAAGTCGGCTTTCCGGTGTGGACCGCCTTCACCTGGGGAACGACATGGATATCCGAGCGGTCACACGAGACGAACAGCGGAATGAACGAATGCATGGCATACGCCGCCCCCGTCATCGTGTCGGTCAGGTCGGATTCCGACCAGTCCGCCGGGCGTTCAAATGACAGCCAGGCGGATGATGTGTGCATTTCCTCGGCCGGCAGCGTGATCGGCCCCGAGCCGATGTTGTCGTGCGAGTCGAACCGGATTTTCTTGAAGATGGTCGGCATGGCGAGCACGGCGATGTCTCCGAATGAGGCCGTCCGGTTTTCAAGCTGTTCCGTCTCGTCCTCGCTGATCACTTTGAGCTCGACGGCAAGGTTCGCATCTGTGAAGTAGTCGACATCGACTTCACGGACATACGCCTTTTTCTCTTCCCAGTCGAGTTCCTCGACCTGGTACTGGGTGCCCTGGTGGATGTAGATCGCTTCTTCATGGAGGAGCGTCATCGCGCTGAACCGGTCCATCTCGCCGATGACGGTCGTGTCTCTCGGGACGGTTTTGTCGATGATGATGACGTTTTCCTGCGAGGCCGACCGGAGGCTCACTTCGCTCGCCGGGAACCGCTCGCTCATCCAGTGCCACTTGCCGCCCGCTTCGACGAGAATGCCTTCCCCGGCGAGGTAGGCGAGCAGTTCCTGCACTTCAAATTCGCCGTACGGCTCGTCAAGCGAAAACGGCAGTTCAAACGAGGCGCACTTCAGATGGTCCATCAGGATGAGAAGATTGTCCGGATGGATGCGGGCCTCTTCCGGCGACTGGCCGAACAGGTATTCCGGATGCTCGATCACGTACTGGTCGAGCGGAAGCGACTGGGCGACATAGATGATGAGTGCTTCATCCTGGCGGCGTCCGGCACGTCCCGCCTGCTGCCAGGCGCTTGCGATGTTGCCGGGATAGCCGGTCATGATGCATGCCTGCAATTGTCCGATGTCGACGCCGAGCTCGAGCGCATTTGTCGAGACGACCGTCCGGATGTCGCCGTTTCTCAGGCCCTTTTCGATCTCGCGCCGCTCCGACGGCAGGTAGCCGCCCCGGTAGCCCCGGATCGTGGTGTCCGACAGTTTCTTTTTTGTCATTTCCTTCATGTAAGTGACGAGCATCTCGACTCGGACGCGGCTTTTCGCGAAAACGATCGTCTGCACTTCTTCCTCGTAGAGCCGGCGCGCCAGATCACGCACTTCCAGGACGGCCGAACGGCGGATGCCGAATGTCGGGTGGATGACGGGCGGGTTGTAGAAGAGGAAATGCTTCTTCCCGGCCGGTGCACCGTTGTCTGCGATGAGGGACATTTCGCGGTTGGCGAGTTCTTCCGCCAGTTCTTTCGGGTTGGCGATCGTCGCCGAGGTGCAGATGATCACGGGATCGCTTCCGTAATAGCGGGCGATCCGGATGAGCCGGCGGAGCACATGGGCGACGTGGCTGCCGAACACCCCTTTGTAGGTGTGCAGTTCGTCGATGACGATGAATTTCAGGTTCTCAAACAGCGACACCCATTTCGTATGGTGAGGCAGGATGCCGGAGTGGAGCATGTCGGGGTTCGTCATGATGATATGCCCGGACTTGCGGACTTTCTGCCGGATGCCCGGGCTCGTGTCGCCATCATACGTATGGCTCAGGATGTCTTCGCCGCTCGCTTCGATCAAACGGTGGAGGTCCGCCATCTGATCCTGGGCAAGCGCCTTCGTCGGGAACAGGTAAAGCGAACGGGCGGCCCGGTCTTCAAGCACCGCCTGAAGGACGGGAAGATGGTAGCAGAGCGATTTGCCAGACGCGGTCGGTGTCACTGCGGTGAATGAACGGCCGGACGACGCAAGGTCGAATGCTTCCCGCTGGTGCGAATAAAGGGAACCGATCCCCCGCGACTCGAGCGCCTTTCGGATCGACGGATGAAGCGATTCGGGAAACGGGGCATAGCGGGCGTCTTTCCCCTCGATCACGCGGTGGTGAAGAATCCCGCTTTTGATCTCCGGATCCGCCAGCCAGCTCTCGACGAGTTCACTGATCGTCTTGCGTTTTTTCAGCAGGGTCATCTGCCTCCCCCTCTTTCATCGCTTCCAGGATGATTTTCAATGTATATTGGACAGATTGGATTGACTGATAAAATCTTTTTTTGCCGGTGCCCTTGTAGAAGGACTGGACGATGAACTGGGTCATCATATCGGCAGCGTTTTCAACCTGGGGCATGCGGACGTGTTTCGGCCGCGCCTCCGCGATCCAGCGGGCCATCTCCTCTTTCCACCGGGCGATGAGCGCATGCACCTCATCCGCGTACGGCTTCACTTCTTGGAAGAAATCCGGTTCACGGTCTTCCTCACGCATTTGCGTGTGGCGCGGCCGGCATTTTGCACATTCGTCAAGCAGCAGAACGGTCAGCTGGAATAGATTCATTTGGATTGGCTTCCTTTATACTTGGTTTTCTTTATCCTATCAAATATTATAGTTTCAGACCACCCGGAGGGAAACAGACGTTCCTCGGCGGCTGCTGTTCTGGAAATCAATTCCCACCCTTTTCCGGCAACCTCCCGGGCATCCGGCCGTCTATATTCTATGATATGATGTTGAGATGCGAGGTGATTGAAATGGCGATCCGTTACCCGGGCGGCAGAAAATACACCCCCCCGGAGCAGCCGAAGAAGAAGCCCCCGAAAAAGGACTCTTCTTTCAGCAACCGGGGAAAGACGCTGGAAGACGAGCTGGACGAGTCCAATGCCTATTATCTGGCGAACAACATTGCCGTCATCCATAAAAAACCGGTGCCCCTTCAAATCGTCAAAGTCGACTACCCGTCGCGCAGCGCCGCGGTCATCCGGGAGGCCTATTTCAAAACGCCGTCGACAACCGACTACAACGGCATCTACAACGGCATCCATATCGACTTTGACGCGAAGGAGACGGGCATTGCCACTTCCTTCCCGCTGAAGAATATCCATGCCCACCAGCTTGAACATATGAAGAAAGTGGCCGGACAGGGCGGCATCGCCTTCCTCATCGTCAAGTTCACGGTGTCCGGCCGGTATTTCGCCGTTCCGCTCGAACTCGTCGAACGCGCATGGGACCGCATGGAAAACGGCGGGAGGAAATCGATTCCGCTGGCCGAACTGGAGGAAGAAGCCGTCGAATTCCGGGCGGGCTACCTCCCACGGCTGGATTACCTCAAAGCCGTGTCGGAGTTCGGCATTTCCTGAACATAAAGAAAGAGAGGAAACATTATGAGTGATCATATTCCATCACGGACAGAAAGGCGGAAGCAGCAGGAGCAGGAGAAGAAAGCTTCCCGGAAAGGACGCAAGCCGGGCGGCAAGAAAAAGAAACCGCTCTTGAGACGAATCGTCTCCGCGGTCGTCCTGCTCGGGGTGATCTTCCTCGTGGCCGGCGCGGCGCTGTTCACTTACTATGCTGCCTCCGCTCCGAAGCTTGACGAAGAAGCGCTGAAAGACCCGCTGTCTTCGGAACTGTATGCGATGGGTTCCGATGAACCGTTCATGACGCTCGGTGCCGAGAACCGGGAGTATGTTGAATACGGAGACATCCCGACCGAAATGAGGGACGCCATCCTCGCAACGGAAGACGTCCGGTTCTTCAAGCACCACGGCATCGATTTCTGGCGGCTAGGCGGCGCGGTCCTCGCGAACTTCCGCGACGGCTTCGGCGCTCAGGGCGCGAGCACCATCACCCAGCAGGTCATCAAGAACTCATTTTTACAAAACGAGAAAACATTGAAGCGGAAGGCGCAGGAAGCATGGCTCGCCTTCCAGCTTGAGCGGAAATACAGCAAGGAAGAAATTTTTGAGATGTACTTTAACAAAGTGCTCATGTCCGGCAACATTTATGGCATGGGCACGGCGGCGGATTCGTTCTACGGCAAAGAACCGGCAGAACTCTCTCTGAATGAAATGGCCCTCCTTGCCGGCATGCCGCAGAGTCCGAACCGCTACAATCCGTACAATCATCCGGAGCGTGCGGAAAAGCGCCGGAACATCGTGCTCGGCCTCATGGTGCAGCACGGCAAAATTACCCAGGCGCAGGCCGATGAAGCGAAAAGCATTCCCATCACGGAAGGGCTCGTCCCGCCTGAACAGCGGAAAAAGCACAACACCGGAAAATACGCGGCCTTCGTCGACATCGTCACCCACGAACTCGAAAAACAGGACCTGTCGATCTCGGACGGCCTGAAAATCTACACGACCCTCGACCCGGCCGCACAGGAAAAAGTCGAACAGGTCGTATCGTCCGACAATATGCCGGGTGACCGGCTCCAGGCAGGTGCCGCGGTCGTTGACACGCAGACCGGCGCCATCCGCGCAATCGGCGGCGGCCGTGACTATGTCCAGGGCAACTGGAACTACGCCACGCAGAAACGCGACATCGGCTCGACGGTCAAGCCGGTCCTGGACTACGGTCCGGCGGTCGAGTACCTCAACTGGTCGACGGGCCAGACGGTCAAAGACGTCAAGACGACTTATAAAGGATCCGACCAGGTGATCCGAAACGCCAACGGGAAATATCTCGGCAAGATCACGATGCGCAAGGCGCTCTACATGTCACAGAACGTCCCGGCCATCAAGACGTTCGAGGAAGTCGGCGGCGGCCGTGCAGCCGAGTTCGCCGGCAACCTCGGCATCAAGGTTGAGAAGCCGAACTCCTCCAACGCGATCGGCGGCGGCGTGTCCGCATCTCCTCTCGAGATGGCGGGCGCCTATGCCGCATTCGGCAACGGCGGCCTGTACACCGAGCCGTACACCGTCGACAAAGTCATCCTCCGGGACGGCAAGACGGAACGCAGCCTGAAACCGAAGCCGGTCAGCGCGATGAAGGATTCGACGGCATACATGATCACCGATATCCTCCGGGATGTCGTGAAAAACCCTCAGGGCTCCGGCTTCAAGTACGTGAAGAGCGGCAGCCTGGACGTCGCCGGCAAAACCGGAACGACGAACTACGACAGCAAGACTCTTCAGCAGATCGGCATCGGACAGGACGGATTCTCGGTTCCGGACAGTTGGTTCGTCGGCTACACGCCTCAGTATTCGATTGCGGTGTGGGCCGGCAACGAAAAATACAAACAGCCGATCCAAAAATGGTCGGAACGGTCATTCCCGCAGACCGCTTTCTCTGATATTATCCAGGATCTGGCGCAGCGTGCGGACAATACGAAGTTCCAGAAACCGAAATCGGTCGTCGAAGCGGCGATCGTCGTCGGCTCGGATCCTCTCCGGCTTGCCGGTGCCGGAACGCCTTCCGACAAGAAGAGCACCGAGCTGTTCGTCCGCGGACATGAGCCGAAAAAAGCGGCCAAGCCGAAAAAAGAGGAAAAAGAGGAAGTCGGCTTGGCGGCCCCGACCGGCCTGAAAGCCGATTACGATGAAAGCCAGAACCTCGTCAACCTCACTTGGAAGCACAAGGCGCCGGATGATGCGGAAGGAAACGTTCAATTCACCGTTTCCTACAGCGACGACGGCGGCGGTTCGCAGACGCTGACGACCACGTCCGACAAGTCGGCGGCCGCCACGGGAATCGAGCCGGGACGCAACTACACATTCACCGTTGTTGCCGTGCTCGGAGACGAAACGAGTGCACCGGCGTCCGTCTCCCTCCAGGTCGGCCAGGCGGTCGACGAGCCAGATGAAGAAGAACCGGATCAAACCGAACCTGATGAAAATCCCGAACCGAACGACGGACAGGAAAGTCCGGATGAAGGTGACCAGGACGGTGATCAGGACAACCAGCAAGGCGGCAACCAAAACAATAACGGCAACGGAAACAACAACGGCAATAACCAGAGTGTCCCTCCGGGCAACAACCAGAACAACCAAGGCGGAGGCAACAACCAAGGCGGAGGGAATTCCGGCGGCCAAGGCGGAGGCAACTCCGGCAGTGGCAACCAAGGCGGCGGCCAGGGCGGTAACCAAGGCGGAGGCAACTCCGGCGGTGGCAACCAGGGCGGCAACCAGGGGGGCGGAAACTCCGGTGGCGGAGACTCCGCCGGCAACGGAAATCAGGGTGGCCAGGATCAAGGCGGCCAGGATTCCGGCGACTGACGAACATGAATCAGTGTCAATGCAAAAAACCTGCGGACCGGGAAAAGCTCCCTGTTCCGCAGGTTTTTTTGTGGCTCCGCAATGTTTGATGGAACTCCGATGTGCAGTACAGACTGTCAACGTTCCGGAAGGAGTTCGTCCTTCCGGATGCCCATGCGCTTGCGCCCTTCCCTGCAAAGCGGAAGGAGCGGGCAGATTTCACACCGGGGGTTTTGCGCCTTGCAGTGATAGCGGCCGAAGAAAATGAGCCGGTGATGCGTCCTTGACCACTCTTCTCGGGAAGTCCAGCGCATGATCTTCTCCTCCACCTGGAGGGGTGTGTCTTTCCAGCGGTTCATGCCAAGCCGCTTGGCGACCCGTTCCACGTGGGTGTCGACGGCAAGTGCCGGAACATCGAATGCCACGGAGACGACGACGTTCGCGGTCTTGCGTCCGACCCCGGGCAGCGTAGTCAGCACATCCCGGTCTTGCGGCACTTCCCCGCCGAACTGTTCGATGATCATCCGGCTCATCGCCTGGATGTTCTTTGCCTTGTTCCGGAACAGTCCGATCGACCGGATGTCATTTTGAAGTTCCTCCAGGGGCACCGCCAAGTAATCCTCCGGGCGTCTGTACTTTTGAAAAAGGTCTTTGGTGACTTTATTGACGAGCACGTCCGTGCACTGCGCGGACAGGAGAGTCGCGACAAGCAGTTCAAACGGATTGTCATGAACGAGCTCGCAGCGGGCATCCGGGAACATCTCCCCGATTTCCTGCAGGCAGAACTGCCATTGAGTTTTTGTAAGCATCAAATGCTCCTTTCCAAAACGGCCGGACCGCCAATTCCAGGCGATCCGGCCGTTTTCATTTAGGAATGAGTGCGTGCTTTTTCGGCGACCGCCGGGTTCAGTTCCGGTCTTCCAGCCAGTTGTAGAACTGGACTTTCGGGGCCGGTTCCTCCGCATGGTGCTGCGATTGGCGGGCAGGTGCACCGCCTTCGCGGAACTGGCGCGCCTCTTCTTCGGCATCGCTGACGGAGCGGACATTTTTCTTTTTCCATTCGAACAAGATCCGGTCAATGTAGCGGAGGCTCACTTTTCGGGCGATGACCGCTTCACGCAGTGCCGCCTTGATAAGTTCCGGCGAATGTCCGTCTTCATCGAACCACATCGAAATCGTCTCGCATTCCATCGGACTCAGGAGCCGGCCGAATTCCTGCTCGAAGATGGCGAAAATCTCGCCTTCTTCCGCCTGCCGGTCCGCCTGGGCCTGTCCGTCGCAGAGATGGATCTCTTCGTCGACGAGGCGGTTCCAGAGCGGATGAAGCGAGTAGGACTCGCTGAGACGCCCGTCATCGTCCATCGTCCGCTCAATCGCCAGGAACCCGGACTGCATGAGCCGCTGGAGTCCCGAGCCGATCTCTTCTTCGGGAAGGGACATGCGGATGGCGATGTCCGAAGGGCCGGGCAGCCCGTTGCCGTCTTCTGCAAAGGACATCAGCTGCAGAACGAGCAGCGCGTCCATGTCACGGATCCCGAGTTTTTTGTATGAGTGAAAAAAGAGCTGGGAAATGTGGACATTTCCCCGCTCGATCCATATCCGGAGCCGATCCTGACTGTTCATCGAATCAACCTCCTTCGCCTTCATCATGGGTAGAGCCTGTTCAACAGACGAGGGAACGGAATGGATTCACGGACGTGCTCGGCGCCGCTGATCCAGGCGACCGTGCGCTCAAGGCCGAGACCGAATCCGGAGTGCGGCACAGGGCCCTGCTTTGAAAGCTCCAGGTACCAGGCATAAGCTTCCGGATCGAGATGATGTTCCTCGATTCGCTGCTTCATCAGTTCGAAGTCGTGGATCCTCTCAGAGCCGCCAATGATTTCCCCGTAGCCTTCCGGCGCGATCAGGTCGGCACAAAGCACGACGTCATCACGATCCGGGTGAGGCTGCATATAGAACGGCTTGATCGCCGTCGGATAGTTGACGATGAACACCGGCTTGTCGTAATGCTCGGCGATCGCCGTTTCATGGGGCGCTCCAAAGTCATCGCCCCACTGAATGTCGTCGAAGCCTTCCTTGTGGAGGAATTCGATCGCTTCATCATAAGTGATGCGCGGGAACGGCGCCTTTACCTGCTCCAGTTTGGACAGATCTCGTCCAAGAATGCCGAGTTCGAGCTTGCAGTTGTTCAGGACCGACCCGACGATATGCTCGACATACTGCTCCTGCACTTCAAGCGATTCCGCATGCTCGGTGAACGCCATTTCCGGCTCGATCATCCAGAATTCGATGAGGTGGCGGCGTGTTTTCGACTTTTCGGCGCGGAATGTCGGGCCGAATGAGAACACTTTGCCGAGCGCCATCGCGGCTGCTTCCATATAGAGCTGGCCGGACTGGGACAGATAGGCATCTTCATCGAAGTACTTCGTGTGAAACAGCTCGGACGTTCCTTCAGGTGAAGAACCGGTCAAGATGGGCGGGTCGATCTTCGTGAACCCGCGTCCGTTAAAGAACTCATAAGTGGCCCGGATGATCTCGTTGCGGACTTTCATGATGGCATGCTGTTTCTTGGACCTCAGCCACAGATGACGGTGATCCATCAGGAATTCCGTGCCGTGTTCCTTTGGCGTGATCGGATAGTTGTCCGACTCGCCGATCACTTCGATGCCGGAAACCTGGAGCTCGTAGCCGAACGCGGAGCGCTCGTCCTCGACGACCGTGCCCGTTACATACATGGACGTCTCCTGGTGGATCGCCTTGGCTGCGGCGAACACATCTTCCGGAACATCCGCCTTGACGACGACGCCCTGCACAAATCCGCTGCCGTCGCGGAGCTGCAGGAAGGCGATTTTCCCGCTTGAACGTTTATTGGCAAGCCACGCACCGATGCGCACCTCTTCGCCGACGTGCTTCGGCATTTCACTGATCATAATTTTTTCCATTGGATAAAACCTCCGTGTTTCGTGAATCAATCTTGCCAGCGCTTCTCGACGAATCCGCGGATGCGGCTGACCGCTTCCTTGAACAGGCCGAGTTCCGTGGCGTAGCTGAGCCGGATCGTATCCGGGGCGCCGAATCCGGAGCCCGGGATGACGGCGACGTTCGCTTCTTCGAGCAGAGCCTTTGCGAAGGAGTCCGTGCTGTCGAAGCCGGTCTTTCTCACGGCTTCGGAAACGTCGGGCAGCAAGTAAAATGCGCCTTGCGGCTTCAGCAGGCGGAAGCCCGGGATATCCGCGAGCAGCGGGTAAACGGCATCCAGCCGCTCCCCGAAATCTTTTCTCATCATTTCAACCGCATCCTGCGGCCCGTTGTATGCCTCGATGGCGGCGTACTGGGACGGTGTCGCCGGATTTGAAGTTGAATGGCTGGCAAGGTCGGTCATCGGTTTGATGACTTTCTCATCGCCGCAGGCGTACCCGATCCGCCAGCCTGTCATTGAATGGGATTTCGAAACGCCGTTGATGACGATCGTCCGTTCCCTGGCATCCTCCAAAAGCGAGGCAACCGAAACATGCTTAGCTTCGCCGTAGACCAGTTTCTCATAAATCTCGTCGGAAATGATCCAAATATCCGCTTCTTTGCATATTTGTGCGATTTCGCGGAGCTCATCTTCCGTATAAATCATGCCCGACGGGTTGCTCGGCGAGTTCAGGATGAATGCCTTTGTCCTGCCGGTGATTGCGGACTTCAGCTGACTGGCTGAGATCTTGAATTCCGTATCGACCGTCCCTTCGATAAAGACCGGCCTGCCGCCCGCCAGCTTCACTTGCTCCGGATAGCTCACCCAGTACGGAATCGGGATGATGACTTCATCGCCGGGATCCACGATGACCTGGAATAAGGTATACAGCACATGCTTTGCCCCGACGCCGACGATCACCTCGGACGGTTTGTATGTAAGTCCGTTGTCCCGCTGCATTTTATCGATGATGGCCTGCTTCAGTTCGGGCAGGCCGCCGGATGGGGTATATTTTGTCTTCCCTTCCTGCATCGACTTATACGCGGCTTCAATGATATTTTCGGGCGTGTTGAAGTCCGGCTCGCCCGCTCCGAGTCCGATGACGTCGATGCCTTCCTGTTTCATCGCCTTCGCTTTTGCCGTGATGGCAAGCGTTGTGGAGGGGGTGAGACTTTCGGTGCGTGTAGCGAGTTTGCGGTTCATGCCGGAGGCCTCCTAAAGGTTCATGATTTTCTTCCAGATGGTGCCATCCTTGAACAGGATGTATACGTAGTTCAGTTCGTCATCCGGGCCTGTGAAAGCCACTTCCCATACAGGACCGGCATCCGACGGTCCGAGGTGGACATGCAAGACCTTTTTCACGTCCATCTCTTTTCGTGTGAGCGCCAGGGCGTCCTTTGCCGGAATGCCGTCCTTCAGGAGAACGGCAGAAATTTCGCCTTCCCCTTTTTTGCCGTCCGGCACGAAGGCGGCCTTCGCACGGCCGTCTTTGTCCGTGCCGAGCACGGTGATGGAAGGGCCGGACGAATTCATCAGGTAGGATTTGGTCGCTTCCGCAAGATGACCTTCGGACAGCGCCCGGTCCTCTGCCGCGTTCTCCGCCCTGGCAATCGGCTTGCCGGCCTGGTAGAACACGATGATGCCGATGAGGGTGAAAAGGGCGAGAAGGAAGATGACGATGAACCGGATCCAGTTTTTCATTGATTCACGTCCTGTAGATCGTGAAAACGGCGGTGTCCGGATCGTCGGGATCCAGCGACAGCCCGAACATGAGGTCGTCGTGCTTCAAGGTGCGGTTGAGCGCGTCAACGACTTTGTACAGGTCCGGCTGATACGCCACTTTCACTGTGGTCAAGATTTCGATTTTGCTGTCCATGGTTCGACCCGCTTTCCATTGCTCATACTCCGCCATTATACCAACTTTCCAACTCGAGCACCATATCGGCCAGGGCCACTTTTTCCATCGGCACAGACGGAAGCGCCTGCAGAAACTCTTTCCCGTAGGACTTTTTCTCGATGCGACGGTCCAGGACGATATAGGCGCCCCGGTCGGACGACGACCGGATGAGCCGGCCGAATCCCTGGCGGAACTTGAGCAGCGCAGCCGGAAGCGACAGCTCGGAAAACGGATTTTTCCCTTCGGCGGCGAGAACCGCTGCCCGTGCCTTGAACACCGGGTTGTCGGGCGAGCTGAACGGAAGCCGGACGACGACGACCGCAGCGAGGGCGTCACCGGGCGCATCGACACCTTCCCAGAAACTGTCAGTTCCGAACAGAACCGAATTGCTGAATCGCTGGAACGATTTCAGCAGTCTCATGCGGCTGCCGGGCGTGATGCCCTGTGCGATCAACATGTATTCCGCGAGCAGTTCGCTGTCGGAAATGAGTTCGAACGTCTTCCGGAGCATGTCGTGTGAGGTGAACAGGACAAAACAGCGCCCGCCCGTCGCGATGACGGTCTGCACGACCGCATCCGCCACGGCCTCGATGTAGTCAAGCTGTGACACGTTCAGGATGTCGGGCATGTCGTTGACGACGTAAAGCTTCGCACCCTTATAGAAATCGGGCGGCGCTTCGAATTTTTTTACCGGCACTTCTTGCGGGAGGCCGAGCGAATCCGCGATAAACCGTTCTTTACCCGGAAGTGTCATCGTCCCGGATGTCCAGACGACGCCCGTTTCGCGGAACCGGTCCATCGAACGGCGGATGAGCCCCGAGACGACGGCGGGCTGGCGGACAATCTTCAGGCTGCCGGGAAGACTTCTCATGTCGGCTTCCGCCCAGGCGGCTTCGTTGCCGTCCCAGTCATCGAACAATTCCATCCAACCGGCGGCCTGCAGTGTAATTTCACGGAGCCAGTGCTTCCACTCCGCCAGGAACCGCATGCTTTCTTGCTCTCCGGCGTCCGGCGCCTGCTCCAGCAGACGGGTGCAGTCACCTGCAATGTCGAGCCATGCGTACAGGCTCTCCCCCGCACCGGCGCAGACCGGCAGAAGCGGGGCCATGTCGTTGAGCGCAAAAATCTTTTTTTGTTCATGAGATTTTTCATCCACCGACTGGATATACGATTGAATGGCGGCAAATGCCCGGTCAAAAGAATTCATGATGACTTCGTATGCCTGCCCCATCCGGACGATTTCGCGCTCTCCCGGCTTGCCGACCTGCCCGGCAAGCTGCGAAAACCGGTCATGGAGCAGTCCGTCGCCTGGACGGCCGATCTGGCCGACCGTATACTTCCAGTCCGTATAGGAAAAGATGATTTCCGCCCTTGTCCGGGCGGCCGGCAGGAACTGATGCGCTTCATCGATGACCAGGCCCGAAATGTTCCCGAGCAGCGGCTCAAGCCGGTCGGCATCCGACAGCAGCATCGCATGGTTCGTCACGATGAGCGAGGCCTGCGCGGCCGCCCGCACGGAACGGAGAAAGAAATCATAGTGGCCAGCGTCCGCTTGCTGCGTCGAGGCCCGGTATTTTCTGATCTTGTCGATGAACAAGCTGCCACCGCCCGAAACGTTCAGTTCCTCCAGATCCCCCGTTTCCGTTTCCGCGAGCCAGACGAGCACCTGCAGCACGGCCAGCGTTTCATCGTAAGACTCGTCTTCCGTTTCAAGGATGCCGGCGAAGCGCTCCAGGTCGATGTAGTGGTTCAATCCTTTGAGCAGCACGGCACGAACCGGTGTTTGAAGCGCACCGGACACCTTTCCCGCCTCGCGCTCAAGAATCTGCTCGGTGAGGTGGTTCGTGTAGGTGCTGATGACGGCCGGCCTTCCGGCTTCGATGGCCCGCACGGCGGCCGGCAGGAGATAAGCGAATGTCTTGCCGATGCCGGTCGCCGCCTCGATTGCCACTTCGCCGCCGTTTTCCAGGGCGAAGTGAACTTCATCCATCATCGCCAGCTGTGCCGGCCGTTGCTCATAGTCAGGAAAAACATTGCGGAGCAGACTGTTCTTTTCTTCTGCGGATTCCGGATAGTTTGCCTCCGCCGGGATGGCGGCCGCTGAAGACGGCTCCCTCAGAGCGATGCCGCGCCAAGTGGAATGGCCCGCCGAAGAAGCGGCAGAGCGCCGCTTCTTGAGCGCATCGAAGAAAACCGGACTCAAGTCTGTCTTGAGGCGGAATGAGCGTTTATGGAGTGCCGACAGCGTTTCTTCAGGCAGCCCGTCAAGGCGTTCGAACAGGTGAAGCAGAAGGCGGGCGGTCGCCGTGGCATCCTCCACCGCCCGGTGTGCGTTGTGGAGCGTCACCCCAAAATCGGCGGCGATATCCTGCAGTTTGAAGCTGGCGGCGGAAGGGCTGACGATTTTGGCCAGCTCGACCGTATCGATTGTCTGGCCCGTCCATTTCGGCTGTCCTGCGCGGCGGAATTCCTGCTGGAGAAAAGGCAGATCAAACGATACGTTGTGCGCAACGAAGATGCAGCCGTCCAGCAGCCGGCGGATTTCGGCCGCACGCTCCTCAAACTTGGGGGCGCCCGACACGTCCCGGTCCGAAATGCCCGTCAGGCTGCTGATGAACGCGGGAATCCGTTTTTCCGGGTTGAGGAACGTCGAGTAAGTCCGGGCAATGTTGCCGTCTTCCACGATGACGATTCCGATTTCAATGATGCGGTCGCCGTTTTTAGGCGAATTGCCGGTCGATTCAAGATCTACGACGGCATATCTCTTCCCTAGCATATCCATCACTCACTGTCGTCTTGTCTTACCGAAATTGTACCACAACGGGAATGGGACCGTCCCCCGGCCGTTGCTTCGGAGTCAGATTCTGTGTAAAGGCGATCGAAAGCGATGCCCGGCCCGCGATATTTCCGGCCAATCTAAAAAACCGGAAAGACGGGGGCGTAGCCCATCTTTCCGGCCGTTTCAGGGTTTCACAGGACCGTCGCTTCCTGCTCGCTGCGCAAAATCGAGGTGATGCGGTTGCCTTCGCCCATGATGGCGACGGTCGGCCGGTGCTGTCCGGCTTCCTTTGCATCGATCCAGACGTAGCTGAGGATGATGACGACATCGCCGGGCTGGACAAGACGGGCAGCGGCCCCGTTCACGCAGATGACGCCGCTTCCGCGTTCGCCTTCGATGATGTAGGTTTCAAAGCGGGCACCGTTGTTGTTGTTGACGATCTGGACTTTTTCATTGGCAACCATGCCGACTGCATCCAAAAGATCGCCGTCGATCGTGATGCTGCCGACATAGTTCAAGTCCGCCTGCGTGACCGTGGCCCGGTGAATTTTACCGTTCATCATCACTTTGAACATGCTGCCGCCTCCTTCACCGGAATGAGCACGTTGTCGATGAGGCGGACTCCGCCGAACCGGACGGCCGCCGCGATGATGACTTCCTCCGTCTTTTCGCCGGCAGCCGCAAGCGACGGGTATTCGAGCAGTTCGGCATAGTCGGTCTCCGCACCCGGAATTTTGGAAAGCTGCCTGCGTACTGCCGAGAGGGCCGCTTCAGGATTGCCGGTTTCACGGAATGCCGTTTCCCCGTCCTCCAGCGCCCTCCGGATGGCCGGCGCCGCTTCCCGCTGTTCGTTCGTGAGGCGGACGTTGCGTGAACTTTTGGCGAGTCCGTCTTCGTCCCGGACGATCGGCACGCGGCGGATCTCAATCGGAAAATTGAAGTCGCGGACGAACGTTTCGATGATGGCGAGCTGCTGGGCATCTTTTTCTCCGAAATATGCCCGGTCCGGTTGCGTGAGGTTGAACAGCTTGCAGATCACTTTCAGCACACCGTCAAAATGGCCCGGCCGGCTTGCCCCGCAAAGGACATCCGCCTGCGGGCCCGGCAAAATCCGGATGCCGCCGTCCTGGGGGTACATGTCCTCCGCGGCGGGATGGAACAGGTAATCGACGCCGGCCCCTTCTGCGAGCGCCGCATCGCGTTCCAGATCTCTCGGGTAAGACTCGTAGTCTTCGCCGGGGCCGAACTGGGCAGGATTGACGAAAAGACTCATGATGACGACATCGTTTTCACTGCGAGCTGCCGCGGCGAGCGCGAGATGGCCTTCATGGAGAAAGCCCATCGTCGGAACGAGGCCGACCGTCTTTCCGCTCCGCTGCAGATGCCGGGTGATCCGGGTCATTTCTTCAACAGTTTCAATGCGCTTCAACCCGGTCACCCCCGTACAGTTTTCCCGCTTCTTCCTCTTTCATCGTAAACTGGTGCTCCTGCGAGGGGAATTCCCCGTTGCGCACCGCCCTCGCATAGCCTTGGATGCCTCGCTGCGCCTCCGTGCCGGCATCCGCAAACTGCCGGACAAACTTCGGTACCCGGTGGGAACCGTACCCGGCGAGGTCATGGAAGACAAGCACCTGCCCGTCCGTCCCGGCACCCGCCCCGATGCCGATGACCGGGATTGCGACCATTTCAGAAACACGCTGTGCCAACTGGTGCGGAATGCATTCAAGGACGAGCATGCAGGCTCCGGCAGCTTCGACTTCCTTCGCTTCCTCCAGCAGGCGGTTGGCCGCCTCAGCAGATTTGCCCTGTACTTTATAGCCGCCGAGCACGCCGGCAGACTGGGGCAGGAGGCCGAGATGAGCCACTACCGGCATCCCCGCGGCCACCAGTGTCCGGATGGCGTCCGACACGACTCCCGCCCCTTCGAGCTTGAGTGCGTCTGCGCCCGTTTCGCGGAAGATCCGCGCACCGGTCTCAAGCGTCCGGTCGGTGCTGCCGTGATAGGAGGCAAACGGCATGTCCACGGTCAAAAATGTGTTTTTTGCGCCGCGGCGGACCGCCTTGCCGTGATGGATCATATCTTCCTCGGTCACAGGCACCGTTGAGTCGTAGCCGAGCACGACCATGCCGAGCGAGTCCCCGACGAGGATGATGTCCACGCCCGCTTCCTCGGCCATGTTGGCGGTCGGAAAGTCGTAGGCCGTCATCATGACAATCTTATCGCCGGAACCTTTCATCTTCAGGAAATCAGCCGTCGATTTCATTTTCCTTCTCCTTCCGGGGAGAAAACCAAACAAAAGCCCTCCTGCCTGAAAAAGGCAGAAGGGCTGAATCGTTCATTCCGGTCTTCTCCGTCCCTGTCGTTGTTGGATCAAGGCGGATCAGTTTTTCATTCAAATACCGGTGATCAGCTGTTTCAGGTGCAGTTCAGTTACGATACCGCCCTTCTCCGCTTCCAATATAGCAGACAAGCGCGGCGAGGCGCAATGTTCAATCCTGCAATTCGATGTCGGCCGAGTAGATTCCCCGGATCGTGCCGTCGTCCAGCCGAAGTTCGAGCACCCCTTCTTCGGTGATGCCGACTGCCGTGCCGGTCAGCGTTTCCCGGACTGTCACGGCCTTCACCCGACGGCCGATCGTGATGGCGTCTTCTTCCCACATTTTCTTGATCGGAGGAAACCCTTTTTCCAGGTAAAGCCGTGAGCATTCGCCGAGGCGGCGCAGTACGCCCGCCGCAAGCTTGGCGCGGTCGACCTTTTGGCCGCTTTGTATCTTCAACGACGTGGCGATCGGCTGCAAAGATTCCGGGAAGTCTCCGGGGTCCTGATTGACGTTGATGCCGATTCCGATGATGATCGCCTTCACCCGGTCCGGATCCGCCTGGAGTTCCGTCAGGATGCCCGTGACTTTCCTGCCGCCGGCGAGGAGGTCATTCGGCCATTTGATTCGCGCCTCGACACCCGCTGTTTCACGGATTGCCCGGCAGACGGACACCGCAGCGATGAGGGTGAACTGAGGAGCTTTATGAGGAGGAATGTCCGGCGTTAGAATCACGCTCATCCAGATTCCTTTGCCGGCTGCGGACGTCCACGGGCGGGCGAGCCGTCCTTTGCCGGATGTCTGCTCCTCCGCAATGATCACTGTGCCGTCGGCTGCGCCTTCCTGAGCTTCCCGGTGGGCAATCGGCATGGTGGACTCCACACTGTCAAAATGCAGGATCCGGCCGACAAATTCGTCCCCGCCCAGTTCCTTTCTTATCAGTTCCGGCGTAAGGATGTCCGGCACGCCTTCCAGCACATATCCTTTTTTTCGGACCGAGCGGATTCTGTAGCCTTCTTCCTCGAGTTCCTTGATCCATTTCCAGACGGCGGTGCGGGAAACACCGGCCTCGTCCGCGATCGCCTGTCCCGAAAGCGGCTCACCGCCCGCTTCAAGCAGGCGGGCGAGCAGGCTTTCTTTATCTTTCACTGTTGAATCCATTTATGAACCATCCTTTGATGTCGTCGCTTTGATTCGGAATCCGGCCCATGACGACGGCTTCCTCAATTTTACCGAGCCATTTCTTCACCCAGGGGCCGCCCTTTTCCCCTGTCCAGGCGATCAGCTCATTGCCCGTCACGTCCAGTTCGCGCATGGAGCGGACCGGAAGTTGTGCTTTGCGGCGGTCGATTTCTTCCGGTTCAGGCAGTCCCGTCTTTCCTGTCAGCCAGGCAAACTTCCATCCCGTCTTAAGCGCATGTGCAGGCAGGCGGTACAGATCCATTTCATCGTATGGGCGGCTGATGCGGATATCGAATGCCTCGCGAATCTGGCGGACGGTCCGTTTTTCTGCATTGGACAGCTTGTAGGGGTTGCCTTCCGGGCTGCCTGCCAGCAATGAAAGCAGTGCCCACCCTTCGACAGATTCATCAGGCTCGCCGAATTTCCTCCAGACGGGCAAATCGGATGCAGAACGCGAAGAATCCATGAGCGGAAGCCGTGCAGCCAGCCCCGTTTGGTGAAACAGCTCCATGGCGAGGCCCGCACGGCCGCTTTTCCATACCTTGTCGAGTTCCATTTTGATCCGCTCGACGGAAACCTTCCGGATGCTCTCTGCATGGCGGCCGATCGCGCCCATCGTGGCTGATTCGATCCGAAAGCCGGTTTTTGCGGCAAAACGGACCGCCCTGATCATCCGCAATGCATCCTCGCCGAATCGTCCGTCCGGATCGCCGACGGCACGGATGATGCCGCTCCTGATATCTTCCCTGCCGCCGAACGGATCGTAGAGCGAACCGTCTTCACGAAGGGCGATCGCATTCATTGTGAAGTCACGGCGCCTCAGGTCTTCCTTCAGCGACGTCACATACTTGACACTGTCCGGACGGCGGTGGTCCGAATAAGTCCCCTCGGTCCGGAATGTCGTCACTTCCACAGGCGCAAGCGGATGAATGACGAGCACGGTGCCGTGAGCGATTCCGACATCCGCCGTTTTCGTGAATACGTTCTTCACCTGCTCCGGCAGTGCGGATGTGGCGACGTCCACGTCATCCGCAGTCAGTCCCATGATCCGGTCCCTGACCGCTCCGCCGACGATGACTGCCTCATATCCTGCTTCCCGGAGAGACCGGACGATGTCAAACGCTGCCGCCCAGATGTTCTCCGTCAATCCCTCTGCTCCCCGAGCGCTTCGTAGTACACTTCTTCATACTGCCGGACGATTTCCTCGGCGCTGAAGCGCTCGGCGACGCTGCGGATGGCGTCGTCCGAAAATTTTTCCGCGAGTTCCGGTTCTTTCAGGATCCGCAGCGCCGCCTCTGCAAAAGCTTCCACGTCACCGAGCGGACGGATGAACCCGTTTTCCCCGTCGGTGATCACTTCCGGAATGCCCCCGATGTCCGAGCCGATGCAAGGAACGCCGCACGCCATCGCTTCGATGAGGACGAGCCCGAACGCTTCCTTTTCAGACAACAGCATGTTCAGGTCGCTGATTGAGAACAGATCCGGCAGATCGTCCCGCTTCCCGAGGAACAGCACCTCCGTCCCGACGCCGATGTCCGTGGCAAGTGCATGCATGTCCGACATTTCCGGACCTTCGCCGACGAGCAGAAGCTTCGACGGAATTTCTTCGTTGATGAGCCTGAAGCTCCGGATGACATCTTCGATGCGCTTCACCTTCCGGAAATTCGACACGTGGATGACGACCTTGTCCGACTCGGGAATGCCGAGCGCTTCCTTCATATGGCTTGAGTCGACCGGGCGGTATTGCCGCCCGTCAATGAAGTTATAGATCGTGCGTATTTCCTTTGATGGCTTGATCAGTTCGTAAGTGTCCTGCTTCAGTGAATCGGAAACGGCTGTCGTCAGGTCGGATTTGTTGATCCCGTACTTCACGGTGCCGCGCAGCGTCGGGTCGTGGCCGAGCACCGTCACGTCGGTTCCGTGCAGTGTCGTGACAACGGCGAGGTCCGACCCTGCCATGTCCTTTGCAAGCGCGGCACAAACGGCATGCGGCACGGCGTAGTGGGCATGCAGGATGTCGAGGCCTTCGTCGATGATCACTTCCGAAATTTTATTGGCCAGCGCGATGTCATACGGCGTGAACTTGAACACTGCATAATGGCCGACTTCCACTTCGTGGACGGTGATGTTCGGCTGGTCCATGTAAAGGCGGAACGGACGGCCGGATGTGATGAAATGAACTTCGTGCCCGCGTTCTGCAAGCAAAATGCCGAGTTCCGTCGCGACGACGCCCGAGCCGCCAAGTGATGGATAGCAGGTGATGCCGATTTTCAGCTTTCTCATCGCCCGTTCCTCCCTTCGCGCTTTTCTTCCAGCCGCCAGTCCAGATGATGTTCGGACAATCCGCGCAGCAGGACCTCCGCCGTACCCATATTCGTGGCAAGCGGGACCTTGTACACGTCTGACAGCCGCAGCAGCGCCGAAACATCCGGCTCATGCGGCTGTGCGGTCAGCGGATCCCTGAAGAAGATAATGAGGTCCATGAGGTTCTGCGCCACCATGGCCCCGATCTGCTGGTCTCCTCCGAGCGGGCCGGACTGATAGCAGTGAACATCCAGTCCGGTCGCTTCCGATACTCTCCTGCCCGTCGTCCCCGTCGCGTACAAGCGGTGTTTTGAGAAAATGGGCAGGTAAGCGATCACAAATTCAATGAGATCGTCTTTTTTTCGATCATGCGCAATCAATGCAATATTCATGGGGGCCCTCCGTTTCAGCCGATTAGTTTGTCGAGCCCATAGACGAGCCCTTCTCGTTTCATCACTTCCCGGACCGACAGTTTAATGCCGGACATGTAGGATTCCCTGCTGAATGAATCATGGCGGATCGTGAGCAGCTGCCCCTCTCCGCCGAACAGGACTTCCTGATGGGAAAGCAGGCCGGGAAGCCGTACGCTATGGATCGGAATGACGGCCGTTCCGTCTTCTTTGTCCGGATCGTCGTTCAGGTTCTTGCTCTTTGCGATGGATGCGGCCATCATCCGGGCCGTCAGTTCCGCCGTTCCGGAAGGGGCATCTTTTTTGCCGCTATGATGCAGTTCGATGATTTCCGCTTCCGGCATCAACTTGGCTGCAACCGCCGCAAACTTCATCATCAAGGCCGCTCCGATTGAAAAGTTCGGTACAATGAGACACCCGAGGCCCCGCTCGCGGCTGAGTTCTGCAAGCCGGTCAATCTGCTCTGCGGACAGCCCGCTCGTCCCGACGACCGGCCGTATTCCTTCTTTGATCGCTTCCTTTGCATGTGAAAACACGGTTTCGTGGGTGGTCAGCTCAACGAGCACATCCGGTTTTGACTCTTCCGCAAGAGTCGCCATGTCTGTATAAATCGGCACGGCTCCGGCAATCGTGGCCGACTGTTCGGCCATCTTCCTGTCCAGCACGCCGACCAGCAGCATGTCTCGCTGCGTCACGAGCGTTTCCACCGCCAATGCGCCCATTCGGCCGCGCGGTCCGGCCACCGCCACTCGGATCATGTTTATTCCTCCCCGATTTTAGTCCACCTGTCCCGGTCCCGGGTGCTGAACTTCTCCATCACCGTGGCCAGCGCCCGGTCCATGTCAATGCCGCTGGAATTGGCAAAGCAGATCAGCACGAAAAACAGATCGCCCAATTCCTCTTCCATCGACTTCTCCGCTTCCGTCGGCTTTTTCTTCTTCATCCCATGGACATTCTGTACTTCCCTTGCCAGTTCGCCCAGCTCCTCCGTGAGACGGGCCAGCAGTTCCATCGGCGGAAAATACCCCTCTTTAAACTGGGATATGTAACGATCCACTTCTTGTTGCATGTCCTTCATCGTACGCGCTTTTTCCATCATTCGTTCAACTCCTCCCTTCATCGTATATAAACCGCCATCCTATTGTCAAAACTAATCGAATCAAGGATACTAAGAAAAGCGGAGGGCGGCTGTTCAATGGAAGTCAGCCTAACTGCGCCGCTTTGCGGCAAAGGCTGACTGACCCGGCGTTGCCGGGCCTCCGACAGGCATAAGACAGCCGGCAGCGCAAAGCCTGCTTTGCAGAGCCGGATGGCTTATGACCCGAGGGTCTGGCCCCCGCAGCTGGACAAAGAAAAGCGGAGGGGGCCGTGTTTGGGAAGTCAGCCAATTTCGGCTGACTGACCCGGCGTCGCCGGGCCTCCGACAGGTATTAGAATCAGAAGGGATGTTGCGGATGTTCCAGGGGATAAAAGTGAAAAATATCATCATGATCCTGTTCGGGGCCGCCATTATGAGCTTTGGTCTCGTCCACTTCAACATACAGAACGAGCTTGCGGAAGGCGGATTCACCGGTCTGACACTGATACTGCTGTTCGTCTTCAATCTTGACCCCGCGCTCATGAACCTTGTGCTGAATGTGCCCATGTTCTTCATCGGCTGGAAGCTGCTCGGGAGGAAGCCGTTCATCTATACGGTCATCGGAACGGTGGCGGTTTCGGTTTTCCTGAAGGTCTTCACGATTTACCAATTTGAAGTCGGCCTGGAAAACGACATGTTCCTCGTGGCGCTGTTCGCCGGCGTCTTTATCGGCATCGGTCTCGGGATCATCTTCCGCTACGGTGGAACGACCGGCGGTGTCGACATCATTGCGCGGCTCGCCAACAAGTACGCGGGTTGGAGCATGGGGCGGACGATGTTCATGTTCGATGCATTCGTCATCCTGCTGTCATGGGCAACCTACCTGACGACGCCCCGAATGATGTACACACTTGTGGCCGTCTTCCTCGGCGCCCGGGTCATCGATTTTGTCCAGGAAGGGGCGTACTCGGGACGTGGGGCATGGATCATTTCCGAATGGCAGGATGAAATCGCCGAAAAGATTACGGAAGAGATGGAACGCGGCGTCACCGTCCTGAGAGGCTACGGGCATTTCACCAAATCGCCGCGTGAAGTGATTTACTGCGTGGTCGGAAAAAACGAGATCGTGCGCTTGAAGAACATCATTAATTCTGTGGATCCGCATGCATTCGTCTCCGTCACCGACGTGAAGGATGTCATGGGGGAAGGATTTACGCTTGATGAAGAAAAGCGTCCGCTTGAATAAAGGCAAAACCCCCTCCGAATACATACATTCGGAGGGGGTTTTCATACCGTCAGTCGCGGTTGTTGAAGATGAGCAGCAGGCGGACCAGTTCAAGCACGGCGACCGCAGCGGCTGCTACGTATGTGAGTGCCGCGGCACTGAGCACTTTCCGGGCTGCCGGCTCTTCCTCGTTGCGGATGATGCCAAGTTCGACTATCTGGTTCATCGCACGGCTGGATGCATTGAACTCAACCGGAAGTGTGACGACCTGGAACAGGACGCCGACTGCCATGAGGGCGATGCCGATGCCGAGCAGGTTGTTCATGCTCGAGAAGAACAAGCCGGCCATGATGAAGATCCAAGAGGCGTTTGACGTGATGTTCGCAACCGGTGCAAGCCGGTGGCGGAAACGCAGGAATGCATAGTCATGGGCATCCTGGATGGCGTGGCCGACTTCATGGGCAGCGACGGCGGTGCCTGCGACAGACGGATTCCGGTAGTTGTCCGTAGACAGGGCGACGGTTTTCGTGATCGGGTTGTAGTGGTCGGAAAGGACGCCCGGCGTTTCAACGACTTTGACGTCCTGGAGTCCGTTCTTATCAAGGATAAGACGTGCGACTTCTGCACCCGTCATCCCGGAGGTCGAGCGGACCCGCGAATATTTGCTGTAGGCGCTTTTCACTTTCGACTGCGCATAAATCGGCAATGCGATGATGATCAGCAGGTAGATCAGGAACATTCTATATCCTCCCTTTTTCTATCTACTTATATTTTACCGGCTCGGCGTCCCTTCCGCCAATAAAACGGACCGGCGGCGCCACGAATAAACAGCGAGTGCGATGCAGGCAACGGACAGCCAGAACGTGAAGTATCCGATGATGTCCATATGCTGCATCAGATCGCCGTAAACCGGCATCTGGCCGAACACATAGTCGATGATGACATCATGCAAAGTCCAGACCGAAGCAACGGCAATATGCCCGAGGCCAAACCGGTAATGGTCCATGTAAAGCACCGCTTCAAGCGCCATGGCAAAGTGGGAAACGACGAGCATCCAGCCGAGAGGGCCGATCGGTCCGCTCTCGATCTGTGTCCAGATGTTCATCACGACCGCCCACAGGCCGTATTTGACGAGCGTGATGAGGGCGATCGCCTCGATCAGCTTCCAATGCCTGCCGAGGATCCAGCCAAGCACCGCGAGCGTGAAAAAGAGGCTCGCCGTCGGGCTGTCGGGAACAAACGGCAGGAAGACGGTCTCGGTATTCTTCAGCTGGCCCCCGTACCAAACATAGCCGTAGATGGTTCCGGCAAGGTTGACGAGAAACAACACGATGAGAAATTTCCGGCTGTTCAGGATGGCTTTGATCAAACTGATGAGTGGATACATGTGAAACCTCCGGGTATGAAAAAAGAGCCAGTTTCCTGGCTCTTTTAATCATTTTTCCTGATTTGTGATGCCCGAGATGAACTCGGCAAGCTGATCAAGTTCTTCGTCAGAACCTTGGAAAGCGTTAGGCGGCATGAGTTGCTGGCCGTCTTTCGCGATTCCGTTCACTGCGATGTCCTTGACTTCTTCAGCTGTGTGTCCCGAGCCGACGAGCGGAGCTCCGGCCGGAGATCCTTCGAAGTTCTCGCCGTGGCAAGTCACGCAGGATTGGTTCATGTAGATTTCATAGCCCGGGTCGGACGTATCGAAATCTGCTTCTTCGACGATTTCACCTTGGGCTTTTGCAGCTTCCCAGTCGTGGTTGACGACGGATTCCCAAGTGAGATAAATCATCGAGCAAAGCGCAAGCAGCATGAATGCCGTCGGGAGCGGACGCTTGATTGGGCGGCGTTCCTTTGTCGTGTCCATGAACGGCACGAGCATGAGGGCGCCGATGGCAAGGCCCGGGATGACGATGGCACCGACCACGTTGAATGGCCCGGATGCAAATTCATATTTCAGCAGCTGGTACATGAACAGGAAGTACCAGTCAGGCAGCGGAATATATCCTGTGTCGGTCGGGTCGGCCTGGCGCTCCAGCGGAGACGGGTGGGCGACCGTGAGGATCAGGTATCCGACGAGGAAGATTGCACCGATCATCCATTCCTTCAAAAGGAAGTTTGGCCAGAATGCTTCCGTTTTGCCTGGGTACTCCGAATAGTCTTTCGGGATCCGGTTTTTCTCGTATGAACGAATACGGGAATCACCGACGAATTTCATCCCTTTTCCGCGATGCATAGTGTCCCCTCCTCTTTTTGGACGTTAGTGTCCGTCAATCTTACAACGGACCGGAAATACCTTGTCTCCGGATCATGATGAAGTGAGCCGCAAGCAGTGCAAGCAATGCAGCCGGCAGGAAGAACACATGAATCGCGAAGAAGCGAGTAAGCGTCTGAGCTCCGAGGATGACGGAATCCCCTGCAAGGAGGACCTTGATCCACTCCCCGATGAACGGAACGGATGCTGCGATTTCAATACCGACCTTCGTTGCAAAGAGGGCTTTCATGTCCCAAGGGAGAAGGTAGCCCGTGAACCCGAGACCGAGCATGACGACGAAGATGAGAACTCCGACGATCCAGTTCAGTTCACGCGGCTTCTTGTAAGAACCTGTGAAGAATACCCGCAAAGTATGTAGGAACATCATGACGATGACAAGAGATGCCCCCCAGTGGTGCATACCGCGCACAATCTCACCGAATGCCACTTCGTTTTGAAGATAGTAAACGGATCTCCAAGCATTTTCGATGTCCGGTGTGTAATACATCGTGAGGAACATCCCGGACAGGATCTGGATGACGGTGACGAAGAATGTCAGACCGCCGAAGCAGTAGATGAATGCGGAAAAATGATGCGCAGGGTTTACGTGCTCAGGTACTTCGTGGTCGGCGATGTCGCGCCAGATCGGCGTGATGTCGAGCCGCTCATCCACCCAATCGTAGATTCTGTTCAGCACGGTTTTCTGACCCCCTAACTAATTAGACTAGTGTGTTCGGTTTGGCGGCACCGATATAAAGCAGGCCGTCTTGTTCCTGTGTGTCAAACTCGTCGAGCGGGCCTGTCGGAGGAGTCCCCGGCACGTTTTTCCCGTTCTTTTCATAGCGACCGCCGTGGCAAGGGCAGTAGAACTGGTGCGGGTGATCCTTGTCGGATGCCCAGTTCACGGTGCAGCCGAGGTGTTTGCACACCGGTGAAAGTGCGACGACCTTGTCGCCTTCCTTGTAAACCCATGCGGTACCCGTCACTTCGGACTCGTACCAGCCGTCCACTTGGTCATACGTGAAGTCCACGCGGACCGGCTCATCTGTCAGCTCGCTCACCTTTTGGCTTGTCGGGATGAAATCTCCCGCAGCACCGGCTTCGAGGACAGGGTCCACTGCAAAGCGGATCATCGGCATGAGCATGCCGGAAGCCATGAATCCGCCGACGCCCATCAACGTATAGTTAAGGAATTGACGTCGTGAAACTCGTGATTTGCTCATCATGTTCCCCCCTCTTACTAAAAGGTCAGTCCAACGGACAAACTTTTACTACTGAATAGCATAGCTAGGACATATCTATGATAGCTCAATCAAAAACGAAATTCAACAAAGCATTTGGCCTGCCGAAAAGTTTGTGAACTTTTTATGACGCACTTTTCGAGCTTGCCGGCAGAGCGGTTCAGCGGGCGGCGTCGGCTCCCGTCCATTTTGCTGTAAGCACCGGTATGATCTGGCGGACCTGATCCTCCAGTACCGATTGTTTGAGTTTTTTGTCCATATGTTCGAGCGGAACCGACGGGATCCAGATTGCGCCCTCCACTATTTCATCCCTCGACCAGGACGGATCCGTCGTCAGATAAAACACATGGCGGAACGGCATGTCCCCGAGCGACTCTTTCCACTCGGCGGCGAGGCGCGCCTTGTCGCTTTTGTCCAAATAAGTGAACGGGGGCAGGAGCATCACCCTGCCCTTGAACTGATGTTCGAGAAAGGCGGTGAGATTCAGCAGGAATTCCGTTGCCGATGCGCTCTGTTTCATATCCGCCCCCGAGCTTCCGAGCCCCACAAGCGGAATGATTGCGGTGTCGATGTACTCGCTTTGCTGCAGATATAGATCCATGTCTTTTGCTGTCCAGTTCATCTGAGTCCCTCCCGGGAGACCTGGACGCCCGGCTGCGGGGGTGCACGAACCCTCCCGCATCAGGCATGCCCAGTGTCCCCAACTGTCATTTCCTATATAAGTCTTTGCGCAACTTTTTGCGCTGCCCTTTAACTTTGGCATTTTACAGGCTCAAATGCAAATTCCGGAGCGGAATTACCCAAAAACAAAAAAAGACCTCATCTCCCGGATGAAGTCATGGATTTCCCACTTCTTTGATGGATTGCAGCGTTTTGGACAAAGTGAAAAACTTCTCTTTGTCGTTATCGTCAAGTGCTTCGTCGATTTCCCTGAGCAGCTGCTCTTCACGGAAAGCCAGCACACTGTCCTCCAAGAGCCTTTCCGCTTCCTTCCTGTCCTTCTCGCTGATCCGGATGTATTCGGGCACATACGGATTGTCCTCCAGGACCGCGGCGTACTCGGGGCAGGAATGCCTGCCCGGGAAGTTGAGCTGAAGGAACATGTTCTCTTCAGGATGGAGCCGCAGGTCATGGAATGATTTTTCCGCATCCGCAGTCATCAGGTTCCCTTTGTAGAAACGGAACGGGATCCCGTCCGAGTCGGTCGTCGACATTACCATCGCGCGCGGGCAGTAATGCGCTTCATCCACGAAGCGCACGTTCTGAAGCAGCTGGTCATGGCTGAGGAGGTAATTCAGGATCCAGACGCACTCCCGCCTCTTCAACTGGTGGGTTTTCAGAAACCACCGGACAAACTCCTTCTTTTCCGCGACCGGGACTGATGCTTCCACAAAACCCCTCCTTTCACAAGTCATTCTCAAGGAACGATGACCACCGGGGATCATCAGGAACCAGAACGGCGAGTCTTTGTATCACTTCTATGGCTTCCTCCCGTTTTCCTTCATCCAGCAAGAAAAGGGCGAACTTTTCCAGGAACTGCGGGTCTTCCTTAAACTCATGATATGCGAGGCGGTAAAATTCATATGCGTCTTCAAAGTGCTCTTCTCGTTCGTTCGCATATGCGGCAAACGGATAAAGGCCGGACCAGTCCAACCCTTCCCTGCGCAAACCGGAAACCATCTCGATGATCTCCGCGTCCCGCTCCTGTTGGTCAAACAGCGAGACAAGCGCATGGATGGCCTCCATGTATTCGGGATCAAGCGCAATCGCCTCCCGGAGATGCGCCTCCGCTTCTTCCGTCCGGCCGGTCTTCAGCGCCAATTTGCCGGATGCGAGATACAGTTCCTTGTCGTACTTGTCGCGCGACAGTCCTTCGGAGAGCGTGCGGTATGCAGCTTCGTCCTCACCTTCCATGATGAGCGCCTGGGCAAGGAGTGCATAGGCGGAGAAGTAGTCGGGGTCAATGTCTTTCAGTTCGGCAAGCGCGCGGACGGCGTCTTTATACAGCCCGCTCTGATAGGCGGCATAGGCAAAACCGAACAGGCTGTCCGGCGTCCGGGCGTGTTCAAGGGACTCCTTGTAGTAAGGCAGTGCCTCTTCATAGGCCGCGCCGGCCGCGTAGGACTCCGCGATCCTGTCCGTCAGCCGGACACCGGCGATCTCCTCGGCAGATTTGCGAATCTCCGCATACAGCCGCGCCGCTTCGGCATAGCGGCCCCCGTCGAGCAGCAGCTCTGCCTTCGCGAACAGGATTGCGGGCTCGTCTGGCAGGAATGCTTCAGCCTCCTCGACTTTCCGGAGTGCGGATTCCGCCATGCCGGACATCTGATAATAGTCGGCGAGGACAAGCAGCGCCTGGACATACTCCTCCTCATCCGGACGGACAGACGTGAGCAGAAGAAGCGCATCGTCTTCCTCTCCAAGCTCCATCAGCACGCGTGCCCGGTCGATCTTGAGCTGGGCCTCTTCCGGCATCAGCTCGAGCAATCCGCCGTAAAGGAGATCCGCCTCCTGGAGGAAGCCGTATTCACTCATGAGCTCTGCGGCCATGTAGCGGGTTTCCGCATCAGGAGAGGCCTGGATCTCCAATACAAGCGATTCTGCCTTTGCCAGTTCGCCGTCAAGGATATATTGCTGTAAAAGTTCGATTGTCTCCATCAGTATTCACCCGTCCCGTCGTTTTTCATACTTCATGCTACAAGATGCCCCGTTTCTTCACAAGAAAAAAAGCCTCCGGCATAAAGAGGCTTTTCGGTCAACGGCCGGCCGGCGAAAAAACAGCCGGCCGGCCTGACTTGTTCATCTCAAAAGCGATTTCAGATCGTCGAAAAATGCCGGATAGGAGATCGCGATGCAGCCGGGATCTTCCAGCTCCACAGGACCGTCCGCAATGAGTGCCGCAACGGCGGCCATCATGCCGATCCGGTGGTCTCCGCGGGAATGGAGAACGCCGCCGTGAAGCCGGACGGGCCCTCTGATGACCATGCCGTCGGGGGTCGGCTCGATGTCCGCACCGAGCTTGCCGAGCTCCTCGGCCACAGCGGCTATCCGGTCGGTTTCTTTCACACGCAGCTCTTCCGCATCCCGTATGACGGTCACGCCTTCCGCCTGCGTGGCAAGAAGTGCAATCACGGGGATTTCGTCGATGAGCCGGGGAATGAGCGAACCGGAAATTTCCGTCCCGCGAAGATCCGAATGCCGGACGGTGAGCGTTCCGCGCTTCTCGGAGTCCCCGGTGACACTTTCCCTGACCGAGACATCTGCACCCATTGCTTCCAGGACATCGAGCATTCCGGTCCTGGTCGGATTAAGCCCGACGTTTTCAAGCTCGACTTCGCTCCCTTGCACGGCCGCGCCGGCAGCGAGGAAGAAGGCGGCAGAGGAAATATCGCCCGGCACTTCCACATGCACGGCAGACGGCTTCTGTCCGCCTCGCAGACGGATCTCCCCGCCGCCGCTCTCGACCGAGATGCCGAAGTTGCGCATCATGCGTTCGGTATGGTCACGTGAGACGTCCTTTTCGCGGATGACCGATTCGCCCTCCGCCCGCATGGCAGCGAACAGGATCGCCGACTTGACCTGCGCGCTCGCCACCGGCATATCGTATTCGATCGCGGAAAGCGGTCCCCCCTGGACGGCAAGCGGCGTGTACCGGGCCGAATCCCGTCCGCGGATATCCGCCCCCATCAGTGCGAGCGGTCCGGTGACGCGCTTCATCGGGCGCCTGGCGATCGAACTGTCGCCGCTCACCACCGAATGCACCCGGGAACCGGCCAGGACGCCGAGGATGAGCCGCGTCGTCGTTCCGGAATTGCCGGTGTACAAAATATCGGAAGGCTCCGCCCAGCCGTCGATGCCCGGGCTGCTGATCGTGAGGTCGGTGCCGTTTCTAACGATATCCACGCCGAGCGACCGGAAGCAGTCAATGGTTCTCAGGCAGTCTTCTCCCGCCAGAAAACCGGAGATCGTCGTCCTCCCTTCGGCGATGCTGCCGAACATCACCGCCCGGTGCGAGATGGATTTGTCACCGGGCACAGTGATTGCGCCGCGCAGGGAACCAGTGCCGTATTCAAGTTTCATCCGTTCCATATGACTTCTCCTCCAATCCGGTCAGGTGATATTAATTTCATAACCCGTCTTTTCCATCAGGCAGAGCCGGCCCTTTTCCCGGTCATCGGCCGTCTGGAAGGAAACGACAAGGATCCCGAAGACATCGGCCCTTGATTCGACGATGCGGACGTTCGTGATCGAAATTCCCGCTTCCGCCAGAATCCCGGTGATCTCCGAAATTGCACCCGGATTGTCCGGGATGTCGACATTGAGGTCGAACGAAGCGAACAGAGCTCCCTGAGCCTTGAGCGGCAGGGCATCCCGGTAGGCGCGGGCTCCGTCGTAGAAACGCCGGATCTCATCCGGGTTTCCACGTTCGACGATGCCCCGGACCGCCTCCATCTCCTGCTGCCACAGATCAAACTGGTCCAGCAGCTCATCGCGATTCTGGATGGTGATGTCCCGCCACATATCCGGATTCGACGAAGCGATCCGGGTCAGGTCCCGAAAGCCCCCCGCTGCAAGTTCTCTTGCAAAGGGACGGTCTTCCGCCTCGTCTTCAAGGCGCCTGACGAGCGAAGCAGCCACAAGATGGGGGAAATGGCTGACGACCGCGGTCATCGCGTCGTGTTCCGCTGCCGAGACGACTGCCAGTTTCGCCTTTGTCACGCCGAGGAACTCCTCGAGCCGGCGTGCTGCCGCCGCATCTTTTCGACCGGCCGGAGTCAGGAGATAATAGGCGTTTTCAAACAGGTGTTCCCTCGCCGCGCGTACGCCGCTTTTATGGGAGCCGGCCATCGGGTGTCCGCCGACGAATACGGTGTCCGTCCCCTCGAACAGGTCCGCATGCTCCATGATGTTGGTCTTTGTGCTGCCTGTGTCAGTCAGGACAGCACCCGGCTTGAGGCTCCACTCCTCCGACGCCTGTTTCATCAGACGGATCGTCTCGTTCACCGGTGTTGCAAAAAATATGTAATCAGCGGACTCAGCCGCCCGGCGGGCCGTATCCGCCTTGCCGTGGATGATTCCCAGATGCAGAGCCTCACAAAGAGTGCGTTCATCCGCGTCAAACCCGGTGACGAAGACGTGCTCGTGCCGTTGCAGGGCTAGCGCCATTGAGCCGCCGATCAGGCCGAGTCCGATAATGGCCACTTTCGTTTCCATGCTTCCCAACACTTCCTTTTGACGGCTGCCGGTTCAGGCGCCCGGCACGCCGAGTGACAGTACTTCTGCAAGCGCACCAAGCAGCGCTTCATTGTCTTTTTCATTGCCGACGGTGATCCGGATAAAGCCCGGCGTTCCGAGTTTGTCGCCGCTGCGGACGATGAAGCCCTTCTTCAGCAGCTCCCCGGTCACTTCATCGGCGGAACCCTTCACCTCCATGAGGACAAAGTTCGCTTCCGAGCGCGGGCACTCCAAGCCATGCTGTTCGGCAAACCGCTCGTACCGGGCTTTCCCTTTTTCATTTTGCTCCCGGCACTGCTCTATGAATCCGGCATCGCCGAGTGCAGCGAGTGCGGCGCCCTGCCCGGCAACCGTCGTGTTGAACGGAGGCCGGACCGGTTCCAGCTTGGAAATGATTTCTTCGGGTCCGACCGCATAGCCGACCCGGCATGCCGCAAGCCCGTAAGCTTTCGAGAATGTCCTCAGCACGATGACGTTCGGGAAGTCATCGATGAGCGAAATCGGATCCCGGTACTCCGGCGATGTCACATATTCGTGATAGGCGTTGTCGACGACGACGAGGACATGTTCCGGAACCTTGGAGATGAACGCACGGAGTTCGTTATCCGGAATGATGCCGCCTGTCGGATTGTTCGGCGTGCAAAGCCAGACGATCGATGTTTCGTCATCGATGGCCCGAAGCATCGCGTCCAGATCGTGGCTGTGTCCCGCCAGCGGGATTTCGCGCATTTCCGCGCCTTCAATGCGGGCATTGTGCCTGTACTGCGGAAAGCTCGGCCAGGGCGCGACCGTGTTGTCCCTTTCGGACAGGAGCGCACGGGCTAGGATGACAATGATTTCGTCGGACCCGCCGCCGAACAGGAGCTGCCGGGGGGTGACTCCGAGCTTTTCGGCGAGCCCGGTGCGCAGTGCGGTCGCATAGCCATCCGGGTACAGCTCCGTCTCGGTTTCCGTTTCCCTCAGGAAATCGGCTGCAGCCGGCGGACAGCCGAACGGGTTTTCATTTGATGCGAGCTTGACGATCCGCTCCAGGCCGTATTCCCGCTGGACCTCTGCAATCGTTTTTCCGGGCTCATATGCCCGCATGCCCTCAAGCCGTGCATTCCACCTCATTTTGCTCCCTCTCCTTTCAGGTTTCTGCTTGCAAGATCCGGCCGCAGCCGCACTGCCTCATTCCGGTAAATATGCTGGATTTCCTTTTGGGATTTCTCCGTATTGGCATGTAGAAGCACCCGGATGCAAAGCGGCAGCGCGCCCGGTACATCCATCTCGTGCGTACACATGACCGGCACGTATTCCCATCCCGGCATGGACCTGACCGACTTGGCCGGGAACGCCGACGAAATGTCCGTTGTCGTCGAGATGAGGACCGAAACGATGTCCTCGGGATCGAGGCCGTTTCTCTCCGCCATTTCCTTCACCAGCTCCGATGTTTCCTCAAGCACATGCTGCTGCCCGTCTTCGCAGATGCTCGTCGCACCGCGCACACCCCGGACCATCATGGCTGCACCCCCAGTCGTTTTCTCAGTTCTTCATCGGCTTCCCGGCAGTCCTCTTCCTCCGCTTTCCCGATCTCCGGTCTGCCGGTTTCGGGAAGCAGGACGAATTGCAACTCTCCGAAAGAAGCCTTTTTGTCCTTCTTCATATAGGCGAATAGTTCGCTGAACGGAAAATCGGCGGCCGCCTTGAGCGGATATCCGTTCCGCTCCGCGAAATGCTGAAGGGCATCCGTCACCGACCTGTCCGCCCCGGCCAGCCGCTCGCTCAGGATGAGCGCGTAAAGCATCCCGATCATCACCGACTCCCCGTGCGTCAGTCCGCCGTAGCCTGCGGCGGCTTCCACCGCGTGCCCGTAGGTATGGCCGAAGTTCAGGTATTTCCGTACGGATCCTTCCCGCTCGTCCTGCGAGACGATTTCGGCTTTCACTTGTATTCCACGTACGATATATTGCAATAAAGTCTGTTCGTCCATGTCCCCGTAATTCAATTCACTGAGCATTTCACCGGCGTTTCCGGAAGGCGAAATGAGCTGGTGCTTGACGGCTTCGGCCATTCCGGACCGGATCTCTTCAGCCGGTAAGGTTTTCAGAAGGTCCGTGTCGTACAGGACCGCCGCCGGCTGATGAAATGCGCCGGTCATGTTCTTTCCGCCCGGCAGGTTGATACCCGTCTTGCCGCCGACCGAGGAATCGTGCGCGAGGATGGTCGTCGGACATTGAATGAAATCGATTCCCCGCATATAGCAGGCCGCGGCAAAGCCCGCCAGGTCCCCGCACGCTCCGCCCCCGAAGGCGATCACGAGCGATTGCCTCGTGCAGCCGGCTTCCAAAAGGAACTGCTGCGTCCGCCCGAACCATTCCAACGTCTTGCACGCTTCTCCGGCGGGAACGTTGAGCCAAGCCGTTTTTCTCCGACCCGCTCCGGCGAGCGCCCGCTCCAGCTTTTCCCCGTGGATTCCGGCGACCCGCTCATCTGCAATGACGGCAATGCGGTCGGCCTTTTCCAGAAAACTGCCGATTCTGCCGAGCGTCCCCGTCCCGACCAGGACGTCATACTCCCGTTCCGATAAGTCGACGCGGATTGTTTCCATCATCAAAACTCCCGTGATCGGGCGATGAAGTCATTGATGTTGCGGCGGAGGCCTTCAATCGTGTCACTGTGGAATGTATCCGTAATCGCCGCGGCCACTTCCCAGGCGACAACATGTTCGGCAACGACGGAGGCAGCCGGCACCGCACAGCTGTCCGACCGCTCGATGGACGCCTTGAACGGCTCTTTCGTGTCAATGTCGACGCTTTCCAGCGGCTTGTAAAGTGTCGGAATCGGCTTCATGACTCCCCGTACGACGATCGGCATGCCCGTCGTCATGCCGCCTTCAAACCCGCCGAGGTTGTTTGTCCGCCGGATGTAGCCGGCTTCTTCGTTCCACTCGATTTCATCATGGACTTCGCTGCCGGGACGGCGGGCCATTTCAAATCCGAGTCCGAATTCCACGCCTTTGAACGCATTGATCGACACGATGGCGCCTGCAATGCGGGAATCCAGCTTCCGGTCATACTGGACGTAGCTCCCGACACCCGGCGGGCACCCTTCAACGACCACTTCGACGGTGCCACCGATCGAGTTGCCTGCCGCCTTCGCTTCATCGATCGCCTGTTTCATCTTTTCTGAAGCCTCCGGATCGATGCAGTACACTTCATCCGCGGCTGCAATTTCCCGGATTTCGGCGACTGTCTTGCCGTCACGGATCGTCGTGTCCGCTTTGATCCCGCCGATTTCCGTCACGTGAGCCGTCACTTCGATGCCGAGTGCGCGAAGGAGACTTTTTGCGACTGACCCTGCGGCGACGCGCATCGTCGTTTCGCGAGCGGATGACCGTTCCAGGACGTTCCTCAGATCGCGGTGTCCGTATTTCATGCCGCCGACGAGGTCTGCATGGCCCGGCCGGGGACGCGTCACCCGCCGCTTGATCTCTTCGGGATCAGCGCCTTCGGGCAGCGGCTCGATGCCCATGATCTTCGTCCAGTGCTTCCAGTCGTCATTCGTGACGGTCAGGGCGACCGGCGCACCGATCGTCTTGCCGTGCCGGACGCCGGCCGTGATGTCCACCGTGTCTTTTTCGATCTGCATGCGGCGTCCCCGCCCGTAGCCGCCCTGCCTTCTGGCAAGATCTTTGTTGACCGATTCCGCGGTCAGCTCCAGATTGGACGGCAACCCTTCTATAATCGCGGTCAGCTGCGGACCGTGAGATTCTCCTGCTGTCAAATATCTCATCATGTTCCCCCCAGGCTCTCCAAACATTTTCTTTCCACTATAACACAACTATTCTTAGTATTCATGCGGATTTTAAGGCGCTTTTAAATGATAGCGCTTACTATTCAGGAGAAAAGTCCGGCCTTTTTAAGTCACGGGGATGTGAGGATGATTTTCGCTTTGGAGGCTTGTTTTCGAAGATCGGGAAGATATTCGGGAAAAAGAAAAACCCGGCGGCCGCCGGGTTTTTCTCAGGGTCAGTTGACCCAGTTGTTGATTTGCTTGTCGTAGGAAACGATCTCTTCTTCCTTGAAGAACAGGCCGATTTCGCGCTCTGCGCTCTCAGGGGAATCAGAGCCGTGGATGATGTTCTTGCCGACAGTGACCGCAAAGTCGCCGCGGACCGTTCCGGGAGCCGATTCTTTCGGATTCGTCGCGCCCATCATGAGACGCGCGGTCGAGATGACGTTTTCGCCTTCCCATACCATTGCGAACACGGGTCCGGATGTGATGAAATCTGTGAGTTCGCCGAAGAACGGACGCTCTTTGTGCTCACCGTAGTGCTCTTCTGCAAGCTCTTGAGGAATCTGCATCAATTTTGCACCGACGAGCTGGAAGCCTTTCTTTTCGAAGCGGCTTACGATTTCACCGATGAGATTGCGCTGGACGCCGTCCGGCTTGACCATCAAAAACGTTTTTTCCATTTGAATGAACACTCCTTGTGCACGAGGTTGGCGGAAAGTCCGCCGCCTTCAGAATCGTACCATTTTAGCGGTTCCGGTTTCAACAAAAGATGCGGTCTTCTGTCAATATTTTCGTTTGCCGATAAACTTTGCAATCCGGATAAGTGAATCCCGGTCCGCCGTGGCAGGCAAAGCACTTGCCTCACGCAGTGCCTTGTCCAGGTATAGGTTGCTCACCCGCCGGCTTTCTGTGATGGCCTCGGAGCCGCGCATCCTGCGGATGAGCCGGTCGACCGGCTCCCGGTCATCTCCCGCGGCAAGCGCCGCCTGCACAAGCGGACGCAGTTCAGTGTCCTGCAGGGCGTAAATGACCGGCAGGGTGATATTGCCGTCGATCAAGTCGCTGCCTGCAGGCTTCCCGAGCTCCTTTTCCGTTGCCGTGAAGTCAAGGAGATCATCGGTGATCTGGAAGGCCATGCCGATATAGTATCCGAACCGCTCCAGATGCCGGACGATCTTCGGTTCGGCACCCGACACCAGACCGCCGAGCTCGCAGCTGGATGCGATCAAAAGTGCGGTCTTTCGCTTGATGCGCCGGAGGTAGTCCCGCAGGCTCTGCTCTTCGGCAAATTTGTCTTCGATCTGGATGATTTCGCCCACGCAAATCTCGATCATCGTCCTGGACAGCACGCGGTGGATCCCGGGGTCATCCAGTTCGGCAATCGTGGCGAGCGCCCGCCCGAAGAGAAAGTCTCCCACATACATGGCGACGCGATTGCCCCACTGGGATTTTGCGGTCGGGGTTCCCCTCCGGAGATCGGCATCATCGATGACATCATCATGGACGAGAGAAGCCATATGGATCAGTTCAAGAGGCACGGCAACACGTGCCGTATCGGTCCGATTGCACTCGCCGAATTTCGATGAGAGCAGAGTGAAGACCGGCCGGATCCGCTTTCCGCCCGATTTCAGAAGATCGAGGGACGCCTCTTCGACAAGAGGTGATGAAGAGCGGACGGCCCGCTCCAGCTCTCTTTCTATATAGTCCAGATCTGCCCGGAACTCCGAGTAGATCGATTTAAGCTTCATCTTCTCCAAAGGAAAAACCTTCCCCCGCTATTGTTCTCGTTTGAACCCGATATGCCCCGCAGCGGCTCCGCCGCTGAACGGTTTATAGGACACGCGGGTGAACCCTGCCTCGGCAAAGATGCGTGCGAGCTGCTCTTTGTCCGGGAAGGTGTCCGCCGATTCCTGGAGCCACTGGTACTCTTTGAACTTCTTGGCAAAAAGCCTGCCGAACACCGGCATGATATACCGGAAGTAAAACTTGAACACCTGCCGGTAGACGGGTATCTTCGGCTGGGACGTCTCCAGGCAGGCGATCATGCCGCCCGGCTTGAGCACGCGGTGCATTTCGGACAATGCCTTTCTGAGATCCGGCACGTTTCTCAGCCCGAAGCCGACCGTGACGCATTCAAATGTCCCGTCTTCAAACGGGAGAGCCATCGCGTTCCCCTCGATCAGCCGGATATTGTCGCGGCCCGAGGTCTTTTTTTCGGCGACCGACAGCATGTTCGCCGAAAAATCCAGTCCGGTGACAGATCCTGTCCCGCCGACGGCATCGGAGAGTGCAAGTGTCCAGTCGCCGGTGCCGCAACAGACATCCAGGACAACCGAACCGGGCCGCACCGCCATTTTGTTCATCATTTCACGGCGCCACAGTTTATGCTGCTGAAAGCTGATGACCGAATTCATTTTATCGTAGTTTCCAGAAATGTTCTGAAACACCTCATGGACGCGTTGTTCTTTTTGGGTATCCATGCTGGTCAGACCTTCTTTCCCGATTGTGTGGGAGCCGGTTCGCCGAGCCCCAGACGGCATGAAATCTCAATTGCCGGCAACCGGCCCGCACGGCTCAGTTCCACGGCCGCGTTCATTCCCCGTGCCGCGGCTTCAAGACGGGCGGACTCCATGAACCGTCTCGCAGACACATTGTCACCCTGTATGTCTGCCGACTCGAGGATGGCCGTGCAGAACGGCGTGATCCGCCCGGAGTCCAGATGTTCGATTTCGCATTCGAGCCGTTTCGCCGTGAGTGCGTTCCGCACCGTTTCCCCGTATAGGGAAAGCCCGCGGTTCCTGAAGAACGCCGACAGCGCGGCGGCTTCGATGTCCGGGAGCATCCCGGCCACCTCACCTGCGGTCCTTGCCTGTTCATGCTCATACAGGGCCGCCTTGCATTCGCTCATCCGGATGACGGCGAGCGCAAGATCACGGAGCAGCCCGACGTCCGGAATGCCGGTGAGGATGCGGTAATGGACGCCGCTATAATAATCACCGGCCAGCACGGTGAGCTGCTGCCGGCGTGACGGGGTGCCCCTGTCCTCGATCGAATCGTGCGCATGGAAAGCCGCATGCAGGGCGCCAACGGCTGTGGCTGCAAGCCGGTCTTCATCTCGCCACTCTTCGCCATTGATTCCGGGCAGAACAAGGGCAAACAGCACGGGCGATCCGACGGCCGGCTCGCCCGTGTGCTCGAGAAGCATGCGGTCGGCAAGCCGTCTTTGGATGTCCGTCTTCAGTTGTTCAACTTCAATATGTATCGGTGATGCGTTCATGTTCCGCGCTCCAATCCTGCACGCCGGCGCCGCCGTTTTGCAGCGGCGCGTGAATAAGTCTGCCGTTATTCGGCGGACCCGCTTTGCAGTACTCCGTGGGCAGTATGGATTTCCGCTTTGCCCCGTACTTTTACCGCTGAAATGTGTTCAGTGAATTGCGCGATGAGCACTTCGCCTGCGTCCAGCTTCTCCGCATGGCCGAATTTCGTGTCGGCACCGCGCGTGAGTCCGATCACCTGGACTCCGTCTTCATATGCCTTGATGGCGATATATTCGGTTTGTCCCATAGGATTTGGCCCCCGTCCGTTAGTCTCAATCATCATAGCATAGTTCTTTCGGACCCGGCAAAAATGCACGCTGTCAGGACATCTTGATAAGCGAGATGATTTCTGAGCGCTTTGCCGCGTCTTCCTCAAAAATTCCGCGCGCCACCGACGTCACCGTCTTCGAACCGGGCTTCCGGATGCCGCGCATCGTCATGCACATATGCTCCGCCTCGACCATGACATAAACGCCGATCGGATGGAGCATCTCGACGAGTGCATCGGCGACGGTCGCTGTGATCCGTTCCTGGAGCTGCGGCCGCCGGGAAACCGATTCCACCGCACGGGCGAGTTTGCTCAGTCCGGCGATGGCTCCGTCTTTCGGAATATAGGCGACATGCGCCTTGCCGTAGAACGGCAGCAAGTGGTGCTCGCACATGGATTGGAAATGAATATCTTTGACGATGACGAGTTCATCGTGTTCCTCGTGAAAAACAGTCTTGAAGTATTCCTTCGGATCCTGGTCGATGCCAGAGAATACTTCCTCGTACATTTTCGCCACGCGCTTCGGCGTGTCGACGAGCCCTTCCCGGGAAGGGTCCTCCCCGATGGCTTCCAGGATCATCGCGACTGCTTCCCGGATCTTCGAGTGGTCCACATTTGCCATTATACGTCCCTCCATCGGCGGCTGAGGTCCCCTGATTGCACAGGAACTGGCCGTCTGCCGCCACACCCTTAAATGTTAGCACAAACGCCGTCCCGCGTACAATGAGGGATTCCGGGCGTGCAGGGTATTTCCGGCATTTCAAAAGGACGGCCCGTGCCCGCGTGCGGGTACATGGGACCGTCCTATGTAATCAGCTATTACTTGACCGCATCTTTCAGAGCTTTACCCGGTTTGAACGCAGGAACTTTGCTCGCTGCGATTTCGATCTCTTCGCCGGATTGCGGGTTGCGGCCTTTGCGGGCTGCACGTTCGCGTACTTCAAAGTTTCCGAAACCGATCAGTTGGACCTTGTCGCCTTGTGCCAGAGCGTCGCTGATCGAGTTGAATACGGACTCGACTGCGTTGGTCGCATCTTTGCGGGAAAGGCCGGTCGCTTCTGCAACGGAGTTCACCAAATCTGTCTTGTTCACACCATTCACCTCCTCCCGAAGAGAAAGTTTGCTTAAGCATGTACAAAGAGTAACACATCAAAACCCGCACCGCAACCGGTTTCACGGGCTTTGGGCGCATTGCGGCGCTGTTTTCAAGACTTCCCCAACCCGCTGCCCCGTAAACAAAAAATTGCAAATCCGATTGAAAGATCGATCGGCCGAAGAAATCTGCCAAAGAGCCGTCCTCAATCTTTCCGTCTTTGGAAATAAAGCGGGGAAAACAGCGATTCACGGCCGGCCGACGCAAAAAGAAAAGGACATACCGCCGAACGCGGATGCCCGTAATGATTACAGTATGAAGGTCACCATGCCTTTGTTCCCGTCATTCACCATCTGCTCCATCGTTTCCCGGATCCGGTTTCTAGCCCGCTCGGGAACAGCGGTCGTCTTGAAACGGATGCTCTCTTTCATCACTTCATGGAGCGGCGTTCCGAACAGCTGCGTGGACCAGAGTGCTTCGCGGTCGTTCAAATAGGCTTCCTTCAGATCTTTCAGCAGCTGAAGGCTGTGGAACTCGGAACCGATCAGCGGAGAGAATTCAGCCTCCATGTCAATCCGCATAATATGAAGGGACGGGGCTTTTGCCTTCATCCTCACGCCGAAGAAGTTGTTTTGTTTGATGAGTTCCGGCGCGGTCGGCTCAAAGTCGTTGATCCCCGGAAGCGTCACGCCGTAGCCGGTCGTCTTGGCGGATTCGATGGCATCTTCATAGCGGGTGAACGCTTCGCGTGATTTGACCGAGTCCTTGATGAACAGCAGCCAGTCTTTTTTCGTCCGGATCGGCTCGCCCATCATCTCGTCACACACCGAATGATACACGTCATCCTCCGTTTCCAGACGGATGCTCGCCTTCCCCTGCCCCGCATCGACGTCCGTCACTTCGGCACGCTTGATGAAGTCCTCTTCCTGAAGGGAAGCTGCAAGCGCCTGGACATCCCGGATCTTTGAGATCGATGAAAGTCCTTCATCCAGCCGGTGCCGGATCGACGCGTTGAGTGTATGGTCATCATCCAGCACATCCATCCACTCGGGCTTGAGCAGTTCGATCTCAGAGATCGGAAACTCGAACAGGGCTTCCTTCAGAATCAGCTGAATCTCGGATGCATTCAGCTGATCGGCGCTGATCGCGATGACCGGGACACCGTATTTTCCGGAAAGTTCTTCCCGGAGCGCGACCGTCTCCGTGTGGGCAGGCATCCGGCTGTTCAGGACGATGACGAACGGCTTGCCGATTTCCTTCAGTTTGCCGACAATCTCTTCTTCCGCCTTCAGGGCCGCTGCGCGTGGAATGTTGTTCACCGACCCGTCCGTCGTCATGACCACGCCGATCGTGGAATGGTCCCGGATCACTTTGTCCGTCCCGATCCTGGCCGCTTCCTCAAACGGCACCGGCTCGTTGTGCCAAGGCGTATGGACGAATTTCGGCCCGTCATCGTCCATATGGCCCTTCACCCCGTCAATGACATAACCGACACAGTCCGCCAGCCGGATCTGGAACGTCAGGCCGCCGTCCCCGACAGAGATGCCTGTCCCCCTTGCCGGAACGAATTTCGGTTCCGCCGTCATGATCACGGGACCCGGCGAGCTTTGCGGCAACTCGTCCTGCGCTCTCGTCCTGTCCGCTTCTTCAACCATGTTCGGGATGACGACTTCTTCCATGACCCGTTTTACGAATGTCGATTTTCCGACGCGTACCGGCCCGACAACGCCGATGTAGATATCCCCGTCAGTGCGTTTCGCCAATTCTTCATACAATGCTTCGCTCAACCTTTCGCCCTCCTTTTCTGCGCAATTCATTGTATGCACGACAGAAGCGCTTCATGCGGCAGGCACGAAGCGCTTCTCGAACAGCTATTCTTTTGGATCGGCCGGAAGCCCGCTCACTTCTTGTCCAGGAACACCGGATTGCCGTCTTCATCGACGGTGTACGGGAGACTGTAGGCCGGAAGGATCGGCGAATCATCATAGAGGATATGGCGGATGTCCTCGCCGGGCTCCACTTGGATGTCTTCCTCCAGCAGCTTCTGATGGAGGTCTGCCGTATAGTCGATATAAAAATTGCCGTCCGAAGAAAGGACAAACGGAAGTTCATTGGACGTATACGGGCTTTTCACGGTCGGCGCTTCCTTCAGGCCCATCGCAGAGAAGTTCGGCTTGAAGACGTCACTCGTGATCATCTCCTCGATCGGAAGATGGCCGCTTACGCCTTTGCGGAGGTTCAGCTCCCGGATCCGTTCCGGCCCGTGGAGATCGACGAGCTTGACGGTCGGATTGTCTTCCACGTCGATCAATACATATTGATAGATGCCGCCGGTTTCATAGGCGTTGGACGGAATTTTCTCCATGTAGGCGGGCACGATCTTTGAAAACTCGACCGGGTACTTGATGAACGGATCGACGTCCTGGTCCCGTGTCTTGATGGGCAGGAGGCCGCCGGTCTTTTCCTGGAACTGGCCGACGGCTCCCTGCACCGCCTCGAGCTGTTGCTCATACGGGATGACGCCCGCGCCTTTTTCCTTGTCCGGCATCATGCAGCCGCCGAGCAGGACGATGCAGGATGCGATGAGGATCAAAAACGTTTTTTTCAACTTTCTCACGCTCCCCCCGTCGGTCCGCTGAAGACCACGTAGACCATGCCGAAGAAGGCAAAGATGAGGAGCAGCCAGGCCACCAGGGAGAAAACGAACTTCAGAATCTTATTTTCCAGTTTGTTGCGGCTGAAGCTGATGAGGAACATGCAAACGAACATGGCCCCCATCGCGTAGAACGACAGCCACATTTTATCCAGCGATGACAATGCGGATCCACCTTTCAGTTCCGGATGCCATCACGACATTCCGAACAGATCTTCAATTTCATGCTTCTTGAGACGTCCCATCAGGCTGTCGACCGCCCGGCGCGGTTCTTCCCCTTCAAAAAGGACGGAATACAGCGCCTGTGTGATCGGCATCGGGACATCACGGCTTTCCGCAAGCTGCTTTGCCGCCTTTGTGGTCCGGACGCCCTCGACCACCATGCCCATTTGACCGAGTACTTCATCCAGGCTCATTCCCTTGCCGAGCATGTTGCCGGCGCGCCAGTTGCGCGAGTGGACACTCGTGCAGGTGACGATGAGGTCGCCGAGCCCGGAAAGTCCGGAAAAGGTCATCGGATTCGCGCCCATTGCGACACCGAGACGGGAGATTTCCGCCAGGCCGCGCGTGATGAGCGCCGCCTTGGCGTTGTCCCCGTATCCGAGTCCGTCCGAGACGCCCGCGGCAAGCGCGATGATATTTTTGAGCGCACCGCCGATTTCGACGCCGAGGACATCATCGTTCGTATACACCCTGAACACCCGGTTCATGAACAGATCCTGGATGCGGGCTGCGAGTTCTGGGTCCGAGCAGGCGGCGGTCACGGTCGTCGGATGCCTCAGGATCACTTCTTCCGCATGGCTCGGCCCGGAAAGGACGACGATCCCGGTACGGAACTGTTCGTCGATTTCTTCTTCCATCATTTCACTGATGCGCTTGAGGGAATCCGGCTCGATGCCTTTGGACACATGCGCAAACAGCACCGGCCCTTCCAGCACGCCATTCAAGCTGCGGGAAATCTCCCGGATCCCGGCGGTCGGCACGGCGACGATGATGACTGCCGAGCCTTCCGTCGCGCGTTTCAGGTCACTTTCCCCCTTCAGGTTCTCCGGAAGCGGGGCGCCCGGCAAATAGCGTTCATTCGTATGCCGGACCATGATTTCTTCCGCCTGTTCGGGTCGCCGGGCCCAGATTGTGCAATCATGGCCGTTGTCGGCAAGGACCGACGCCAGGGCCGTTCCCCAGCTGCCGGCCCCGAGCACCGTCACCTTGGTCATTTCATTCAAATCCTTTCAATGATCAGCTTCGCTTCCGGGTGAGGAGCCGGATCGGCGTCCCCTCAAATCCGAATGACTCCCGCAATTTGTTCTGGAGGAAGCGCTCGTAGGAGAAGTGCATAATTTCCGGGTCGTTGACGAAGACGACGAAAGTCGGCGGCTTCACCTGAACCTGCGTCATATAATAGATGCGAAGCTTGCGTCCCTTGTCGGACGGAGCCGGGTTCATGGCTACCGCATCTTCGATCACTTCGTTCAGGATGCTCGACTGGATGCGGAGCGCATGGTTTTCGCTCACCATGTTTACGGTGTCAAGGATCTGGAAGACCCGCTGCCGCGTTTTTGCCGAGACGAATACGATCGGTGCGTAGTCAAGGAACTGGAAGTTGTCGCGGATCTTTTCGGTCATCCGGTTCATCGTCTTTTCGTCTTTTTCAACGGCATCCCATTTGTTGACGATGATGATGACGCCCTTGCCTGCTTCATGCGCATAGCCCGCAATCCGCTTGTCCTGCTCCCGGATGCCTTCTTCCCCGTTCAGCACGACGAGGACGACATCGGAGCGCTCGATCGCACGCAGTGCACGGAGAACAGAGTACTTTTCCGTAGACTCGTAGACTTTCCCTTTTTTCCTCATGCCGGCCGTGTCGATCACTTTGTACTTTTGGCCGTCATGAACGAAGTCGCTGTCGATCGCATCGCGTGTCGTTCCGGCCACGTCGCTGACGATGACCCGCTCTTCCCCGAGGAACACGTTCACGAGCGATGATTTCCCGACATTCGGCCGCCCGATGAGCGAGAACCGGATGACATCGTCTTCCACCTGCTCTTCATGCGGGTCCGGGAAGTTCCGGGCCGCCTCGTCAAGCAGGTCGCCCAGTCCCAGTCCGTGGGAACCCGAGATCGGGAATGGTTCGCCGAATCCGAGGGAATAAAAGTCATAGATCATGTCCTTCATGTCCGGGTTGTCGATTTTGTTCACTGCCAGGACAACCGGTTTTTTCGTTTTGTACAAGATTTTGGCGACCTGCTCATCTGCGGCCGTCACGCCTTCCCGCCCGTTCGTCAGGAAAATGATGACGTCCGCCTCATCGATGGCGATCTCCGCCTGCTGGCGGATCTGTTCGAGGAACGGCTCGTCCCCGATATCGATCCCACCGGTGTCAATCAGGTTGAATTCGTGGTTCAGCCAGTCTGCAGAACTGTAAATCCGGTCCCTCGTGACGCCGGGGATATCCTCGACGATCGAAATCCGTTCGCCGACGATGCGGTTGAAAATCGTCGACTTGCCGACGTTCGGCCGGCCGACGATCGCTACTGTCGGTTTGGTCATTGGTACCACCCTTCAGGAATCAAGTTGATCTTCAGCCGGCGGCTCTTTCCCTTGGAGTTGAACCGCCGGTCTTCCATGAATGATTCCGTTTCATCTTCTGTCATTATACACAACAAAACGGTGATGGCGCACGTTCTCCGCCATCACCGTCCTCATGTTCACTTTTTTGTCACTCGGAGAAGCCTTTGAGCTTGTCTCCGATTACATCGCTGATCGAGAAGCCCGTGTTCTCCTCAGGCATCTCATACTCGTCACGCCGGACTTCGCGGCGGCCGCCGTCCTCGCGTGGCAGCATTTCCTTGATCGAGAGGGAAAGCCGCTTGTCCGCCTTGTTGACGTCGAGCACCTTCACCTGGACTTCCTGTCCTTCTTCGATCACTTCGTGTGGCGTGCCGATGTGGTGGTGGGCCATCTGTGAAATGTGGACGAGCCCTTCAACACCCGGGAACACTTCGACGAATGCACCGTAGGAGACGATGCGCTTCACCGTGCCGGTGTGGACGGAGCCTTTCGGCGCCTTTTCCTCGATGTCTTCCCAAGGGCCCGGCAGGGTGTCCTTGATCGAGAGGGAGATGCGCTCGTTGTCGCGATCGACGGAAAGGACCTTGACGTTCACTTTGTCGCCTTCCTTCAGGACATCGCTCACCTGGTCGACATGGCCGTGCGCCACCTGGGAGATGTGGACGAGCCCGTCGACGCCGCCGATGTCGACGAACGCGCCGAAGGAAGCAATCCGCTGGACCGTTCCTTCAATGACGTCGCCTTCCTGGATGCGGTCCAGCACTTCACCTTTCATCGCTTCTTTTTCTTCCTCGATGACGGCGCGGTGGGAAAGGATGAGGCGGTTCTTCTCCTTGTCCATCTCGACAATCTTGAATGTCATTTCGCGTCCTTTGTAGTCATCGAACGACTCGACGTAGTGGTCTTCCACGAGGGAAGCCGGAACGAAGCCGCGCACACCAAGATCCACGACAAGTCCGCCCTTGACGACGTCCTTGACTTCGGCGGTGATCGTTTCGCCGGATTCGAACTTCTCTTTCAGGTCGTCCCACGCAGACTCCGCATCCACTTTGCGCTTTGAAAGAACAAAGTTTTCATTGTCGTTTTCCACTTTGATGATGATGAGCTCCAGTTCGTCGCCGACCTGGACTGCATCGGATGCCTTTTCGATATGGAGGCTCGACAATTCGCTGATCGGGATGACTCCATCGAACGGCGCCCCCGGGATTGTCACCGTAACGGATTTATCTTCAATTTTGTCGACCGTGCCTTTGATGCGGTCTCCCTGTTTGAATTCAAGGATTTCTTGATTTTCCATATTTTGCTCCATATTGTTCATCTCTTCACTCATGCCTAGTCCTCCTCCATAAAGGTTCCTGAGTCCATTTTATGCGAAACCGTCTATAAAAACAAAAAATTATGCTTTTTTGGGCCGATTTTCTTCTTCGATGAGTTTGGCGATGTGTTCCATGATCACTTCCGCCACCTCATCGGCAGAGGCCCGTCGCTCCCGGTAAGGCGCCATGTCAATCGGCTTGCCGTACCGCACCTTCAATTTGCGGAAGGGCTTGTACTCGCCGATGACCGCACACGGCACGACGACCGCGTCGCCTCCCTTGAGCGCAAAGAACCCGGCACCGGACATCGGTTTGCCGAGGGTTCCGTCCTTGCTTCTCGTGCCTTCGGGAAACATTCCGACGACCTGTCCCTCCTTCAGAAATCCGAGCGCCGTCCTCACCGCGGTCCGGTCGCTCAGGCCCCGCTTCACGGGAAACACATGCAGCCCGGGAAGCAGACTTTTAAGGACTGGCGCTTCAAACAGCTCCGCCTTTGCCATGAAGTTGACCGGCCGCGGCGCCGTAATGCCGACGGTCGGCGGGTCAAGCAGGCTGATATGGTTCGTGCACAGCAAAACGCCGCCCGTTTCCGGGAAGTGTTCGGTCCCTTTCACGTCCAGCCTGTAAAGCGGCTTCAGCAGACCCCACACGACGGATTTGGCGAAATGGTAAAAGTCCATCAGTCCACCTTCTCCCCTGCCAGCCGGATGATTGCATCCGCCGCGTCTTCGATCGTCATGTCGGTCGTATCCAGCAGGACCGCATCCCGGGCACGCACGAGCGGCGACACCGGCCGCTCACTGTCCTTTTTGTCTCGTATCGCGATCTCCCGGGCAAGTTCCCCGAGATCCGAGTCAAATCCCCTGGCCAGATTCTCAAGATGCCGGCGCCGTGCCCGCTCCTCGACGGTCGCCGTCATGAACACCTTTAGTTCCGCATCCGGAAGAACTGCCGTCCCGATATCGCGGCCGTCCATCACCACGCCCCCTTCCCGTGCCATCCGCCGCTGCTCGGCGACCATGTAGGCTCGGACGCCGGCATGGGCGGAAACGGCGGACACTCCGTTCGTGACGGCAGAAGTCCGGATCACGCCGGTGACGTCCTCGCCGTCGAGAAGGACGGTCTGGCCTTCTGCTCCCGGCTCAAGAATAATCTGCGTGCCGGGCAGCAATGCTTCCACTTCCCCGGCCTCCTCCAAATCTACGCCCGCCCCGATCGCTTTATGAGTCAACGCCCGGTACATCGCGCCGGTGTCGATATATGTATACCCAAGCCTGCCGGCAACAAGCTTTGCAATGGTGCTTTTCCCTGCGGCGGCAGGTCCGTCAATCGCAATCCGAATCTTCTTGTCCATCTTCAACTCTCCTATAGTCAATTCGACCTCATTGTACCACAACAAAAAGGGAAAGGGCGCTTCGGAAGCCGGCCGGATGAAAGGAAAAAACGGGGCGGTCCCGTGCGGACGCCCCGTTTTTTCCGTCGCACGCGACGGCGACATCAGTGCAGAATTTCGTTTTTCAGAACCTCGCCCGTTTCCGTGTCAATCATCAGCCGGTAAGTGTCCCGTTTGCCCCCGACTTCTTTCGTGGCGATGATGAGATGGCAAAGGCGCTGGACAAGTTCCCGGTTTGCCGTATAGGCCAGCTCGGTCGAGTGGACTTTCGTTCCTTCCGTGAAGAATTCCGCCGGATCGAACGGCTTGACCGGCTGGGGCTTGACGTTTTCCTTTTGGATATATTCCATGGAGTTCACCCCGAGGATTTCTCCGTTGTCTTTGGCTGCCTTCACCTGGATGCCGTCAGCAAATACTTTGGCCCCGGTCCCGGGATCGACCCGGACGAAAGAAAGGTGCCAGAAATTCGTGTTCTCCCTCGATTCCTCAAACACGACATCTGCGTAGCCGGCATCCTCCAAGAACCGGCCCGCCCGCTCCCGGATCTGCGCTTCGGACATCGTCCCCTCGCCGGCCGGGCGTTCCACGAGCAGGGAAAGCAGATGGCCGCCCTTTTCCGTGAAGTCGGCATAACCGATCCGGACCCCGTCCTGGAAACGGATATGATAAAACGGATACGGGGCATCCTTGGCACTTTCGCTCACATGAACAGAAGCATTTGCGTAGTCAGGGAACAGGTCCTTGAATTCCCGGATCACGGCTTCCCGGCTGACCGGTTTTTCCGGAATATGTTTGAGATCCTTTTTCTTCTGTTCATCGTGCTCGCTCGAGGTCAGCGGAAAGTCACTTTCAGCGTAGGTTTTCACCGCATGTCCCAGATCGGCCCAGCGTTTGTCGGGAACGTCTCCTTGCATGCGGGCGAACCATTCATCCGGTCCCGTGCCGCCGATGAACATATCCTTTGTGGCGACCGACCATTCATCCGTGAACTCCCCAAGGTTGGCAGCGGCATTGCCGAGCGCTTTTTCCCATTTTTCCTGGGGGATCGCTCCGCGGGACGCCAGATCCGCGTAATCGCCCAGACGGGTGAGGTAGTTCATCCATTCAGAGGAGAACTGATGATCGAGCGGCAGAGAGGACAGGTTGTTCCTCATTTCGGATGACAGTCTCCACACGTTACCGAGCGGCTCGGAGGCGGAGGACGTGTCCCGGTACAGCAGGACTTTGCGGACCTCGCTTTCCAGTTCGGTCAGCTGTTCGGACGCCTCGGACAGCTTGTCGGTGTACTGGCCGTTGAGCAGCAGCGTCAACTGCTCGTTTTTCGCGGACGTGCTCCAGGCAAATACCGAGAGCGCAACCGTCGCATAGCAGAACAGGAATAGCAGTTTTTTCATGTTGATCCCTCACATGCAGAAGATGTGTTTGCCGATTTTCTTGATCTGTGGACGTGACCAGATCCATTTGCTCGTCGCGGTAACCGGGTTGAAGTAGTAGATGGCATTTTCCGTTGGATCCCAGCCGTTGATCGCATCGACCACCGCTTCTTTCGCACGCTCGTTGGGCGTCAGCCAGATCTGCCCGTCGGCAACCGCCGTGAAGGCAAGTGGCTGGAAGATGACACCGCTGACCGTGTTCGGGAAATCCGCATGTTCGACCCGGTTCAGGATGACGGCGGCGACGGCCACCTGACCCTCATACGGTTCGCCTCGGGCCTCCCCGTATACCGCGTTCGCGAGCAGTTGAATGTCACGGTCGCTGTATCCGGCTGGGAGGTTGGTTTGGCCGCCGCCTCCCCCGCCCTTCTTCACTTGCGCTTCCAGCGGCGTTCCGCCGTAATGGGTGAATGCATTGCCGGCCGCGATGTTGTCCATCACAAATTGTTTATGATATTTTGATACTGATGTCAGTTTGGACTTGGTCGCCCCGCCTGCCACCCCGTCTATCGGGAGTCCGTATGCTTGCTGGAAGTTCCGGAGCGCCCAGTATGTGCCGTAGCCGAACTTTCCGTCGATCTTCCCTTTGTACTGCCCGATCCACTGCAGCCTCGCCTGCAGTTCGATGACATTGTCGCCGAATGCGCCGCGTGAGATGTCCTGGTCGGTGAACGCCTGCTTCCCCCCGGGTGGGATCACGAGCATGAAAGTGAGAAGCATGGCTAAAAATAATTTTGTCTTCCGATTTGACCGGTTGAAAATCAAGGCACTTCCTCCTTTCTCCGGTAGGTTGTCCTCAATCTGCCCGAATATGAACAAAAAAATCCGGCGGATGCCGGATTTTAGCGGGCTGCCCGCCGGTCTTCGATATATTTATCGATCGTCAGAAGATGTGCCCGCTTCACTTTCGTCAGGGCAAACCACCAAAGGAACAGCATGAAGGGGACCAGCAGGTAAAGATTATAGTCTCCGCCGGCCTGGAGGATGGCATTATAGATCACATGAAGTCCGAAAGAACTGAGGAGAGACAGGAGGAGCATCGGCCTGGTGGAGGCTTCCGGCACGAATTTCGCCTGGCCGAGATAATAGCCCATCACGACGCCGAACAGTGCATGGCTGGAAACGGGCAGGAGTGCCCTCAGGAGTGCCTGATCCACGCCGAATGTGAGAAGATAGAGGATGTTCTCGACGGTGGCAAATCCGAGCGACACGGAGGCCCCGTACAGGATCCCGTCATAGGGATCCTGGAATCCGACATGCCGGTAGACGACGATGAAGAGCACGAGCCACTTGAAAAACTCCTCAAGTCCGCTTGTGAAAATCGTCTCCCGGAAAAACTCGGAATGGAATACCTCTTCCTCCTTGAACACGTACTGGATGAAGAGGATCGGGAATGTCAGCAACATGCCGTAGATATACGAATGAAAGAGACTCTTGGAAGGCTCTTTCTGAATCTGTTTCCGCAAATAAAAGTAACTGAACAACGCCAGCCCGGGGGCGATCGCCACCGTCAGCAGCATGAACATGGAGCGCCCCCCTTTCAACAGGCATCACAGCCAGTATAACACGGGGCCGCCGCACCTGGAGGGATAGATTGATGAAGAAAACCTTATTGCTCATCCATACGGGCGGGACGATCTCGATGACGACCGACGAGTCGGGCTCGGTTTCCCCCGCACTGAACAATCCGCTCATGGGCGAAATCGCCAGTCTGAATGTGCTCGATGACATTATTGAAATCGAAGCCTTCAACCTGCCTTCCCCGCATATTACACCCGGGCATATGCTCGAACTGAAGCGGATCATCGACAAAACCGCGGCCGAACAGGAGATCGACGGGGTCGTCATCACACACGGCACGGATACACTTGAAGAAACGGCGTTCTTCCTTGATCTGACGCTGGACGGCCGGATCCCCGTCGTGCTGACGGGTGCGATGAGAAGCGCGGATGAAGTCGGCTCCGACGGCCTTCACAACGTCCTGTCGGCGGTCCGGGTCGCATCGGACGAGGATTCTCGAGGCAAGGGGGTCCTCGTCGTTCTCAATGACGAGATCCATACGGCACAGAACGTGACGAAAACCCATACTTCCAACGTTTCGACTTTCCAGAGCCCCCAGTATGGGCCGATCGGGCTCGTGACGAAAAGCCATGTTCATTTCCACCACGCTCCGCTGTCGCGCACCCATTTTGAGATTTCCGAGCTCGGCGGGCCGGTCGCTCTTTTGAAAGTGTATGCCGGGATGGATTCCGAATTCCTCATCCACGCGGCCGCCGCCGGGTACGCCGGTGTTGTACTGGAAGGGCTCGGCCAGGGCAACGTGCCGCCGTCGGTCATGCCCGGCATCCGGAAACTGCTCGGCGAAAACATACCGGTCGTGCTCGTGTCACGCTGTTTCAACGGGATTGCCCAGCCGGTGTACGGCTATGAAGGCGGAGGACGGATGCTCTATGACGAAGGGGTCATATTTGCTCACGGCCTGAGCGGGCAAAAAGCGAGGATTCAGCTGCTCATCGCCCTGTCTGCGGGTCTTTGCATGGATGAAGTCACCGCGTCGTTCAGCGGACACTGATACTCACGAAAAAAACGGATGCCCGGCATCATGGCCGGATATCCGTTTTTTTGTATCCGATATAATCTGCAGCTTTTCTGGCGATGAGGCCCCCGTGAAAGCGGCCGTTCTCTATGAATATTTCATTTGCGTTGTTGCCGGCCGCGATGACCCCTGCAATGAACAGGCCCGGAACCGCGGTTTCCATCGTCTCCGGATCGAACAGCGGCCGTCCGGACTCCTCGTCAATGCCGATTCCCATCGCTTTCAGGAACGAATGGTCCGGATGATAGCCGGTCATTGCCAAGACAAAATCATTCGGGATCGAATAACGGCCGTCCGGACTTTCCAGCACCGCCTCTGCATCGGTCACTTCGATGAGCCGGGTGTTGAAGTGCATGTCAACTTCCCCGTTTCTCACGAGTGCATCGAACTCGGGCAGCACCCAGGGCTTCACGCTCTTGGAATACTCGCTGCCCCGGTAAGCGACGGTCACGCGCGCTCCCGCTTTGTGCAGTTCGATGGCAGCATCCACCGCGGAGTTTTTTCCGCCGACGACGAGCACGTCCATCCCGAAATAAGGATGGGCTTCCTTGAAATAATGACCGACTTTCGGGAGATCTTCTCCGGGGATCCCCATGAAGTTCGGATGGTCATAATAGCCGGTGGCGACCACCGTGACCGGCGTCACGTACTCTCCCTTGTCGGTCGCAATCCGGAAAAGACCGTCTTCCTTCGTGACGGCGAGCACTTTTTCGAACCGGTTGACACGGAGCGCTTTGCGTTTCACGACTTCCCGGTAATAGACGAGGGCTTCGTTCCGCCTCGGCTTCAAATGTTCCGTGATGAACGGCACATCGCCGACAGACAGCTTATCGCTGGAACTGAAAAACGTCTGGTGGGTCGGATAATTGTAAATGGCATTGACGATATTTCCCTTTTCAATGATCAGCGGACGGACGCCCGCATCCTGCAGCGCAATGGCAGCCGCAATTCCGCATGGGCCTCCGCCGATGACTATTGCTTGTTCCTTTATCATGTTCTTCACCTAATTCCGTTCCTTTTCTGCCCGGAGCCGGATTACATGTACTTCCGCCGGCGCACCGAGGCGCAATGGCAGAAGAGACGTTCCGTATCCGTTGCTCACAAGCTTCACTTTTCCATTATCGGATTGAAATGATCCTTTTTCAAGCATCCCGAACCGGCCGAGCCGGATCTGCCCGCCGTGTGTGTGCCCGGCGATCCGGACGGCGGGATCGTATCCGTCCCCGAGCATGTCGAAAACGGTTGGAGAGTGGCTGACGAAAATAACGGCATCGTCTGCCCGGATGCCGTCAAACGCCTTCGCAATGTCCACGTTGTACGAAGAAGTGTCGTCCGTGCCGACGAGCATCCATCGCTGGCCCTTTCCTGCCAGTCTGACCGATTCATTGTCCAAAATCTTTCCCCCGGCCGCAAGGATGCTGTCGCGGATCACCTCTTCGCCGGCTTCGCGGTCATTGTTGCCCCAGACGTAATAAACCGGACCCAGCCCGGCCAGTTTCTTCACATTGTCCCGGATCCTGCCGGCCGGCACACCGCCTTCCGCGAGGTCGCCGCCGATGATGACTGCGTCAAACGGACCGCCCGCCCCGCGGATGAGCGAATCGGTCACGCGTCGTCGGTGGATATCCGAAATGAAAAATAATGCCGGCCCCTCGCCGTCCCCGCTTCCGCTGACGACGGCGTCATGACGCCGGATGGTAGCATGTTTGGCGCTTGCCGCCATATAGCCGAGCAGCGCCGCAGACGCAGCAGCCGCACCCAATAAGAGTTCCCTGTACGTTTGAATCACTTCTCCTTGTCTCTGGCTGTTTCAGGCCGGCCGCATCGCCGGTATGTGCCGCAAATTCCTATACCCGTTTTCATAGGCGGTTCATCTTATCGTATTCTTTGCAGCAAAAAAAGGCAAAGGTTGTTGGCCCCTGCCTTTTCCGCCTTTCAGTCCTCATGGATATGCAGGACACGGAATCCTGATTTCTCGAGGTTTTCACGGAATTTATCCAGATTGTCGCTTTTGTCGATCTTCAGTACGATTCTGCGGAGCAGTTTATCCGTCTCATCGAAGGTGACGAGCGAGATGACCGATTCGTGGAACTTTCTCAGCAATTCGCCGAGCCGCGCGATCTGGCCTTCGGTTTCCACAGAAGTGAAGGTGATCCTCACGCCGCGCCGTTCCATTCCGAATGCGCTTTTCACCTGTTTGACGATATCCGGGCGAGTGATGATGCCGAGGAATTCCTCACCCTCCGTGACGGCAATGATCGGGAAGTCGCTGATTTCAAGAAAGGACTTCTCGAACACGTCCTCAAGAGAAAGTGTGATGTCTTTTCGGATGACGATATCGGAAAGCGGTGTCTCTTCCAGATAGGACTGCTTGTCCTTGCCTGAATGGAAATAGGCTTCGTACGTTAAATACTGGTTGATGATCCCGCGGTACTTCGTGCCTTCCAGAACCGGCAGCGCGTCGATATCTTCCCGGCGGAGCAATTCCAGCACTTTCGACAGCGGTTCTCCGACCTGTACGGTCACGCATTTCTCTTTCGGTATCATTACGCTTCTGACAAACATGGCTGCACCCCGTTCCCTGAATTTTTCCTGCCTGTTTCAGAGATTCGATGCAGAGGACGCCATTTCCTTCATCAAAACCGAAATTACGGGATGATCAGCGTCTGCCCGACAGAGATTTCATTGGAAGTGAGGCCGTTTGCCCGCTTGATCTTGTCGACTCCGTCACCGGAACCGTAAAGATTAACTGAAATCCGGTACAGTGTTTCGCCCGGCTTCACGGTATGCGTGCGGCTTCCCTGTGCAGGCTGTTCGTTCTGCTGTTCTTGCTGTTTCTTTTGCTCTTCGGCCTTTTTCTGGGCTTCAATCTTGCGCTGCTCCTCCAAACGCCGCTGTTCTTCCTGCTTTTTCTGTTCGGCGAGCCGCTGCTCTTCCTGGCGCTTTTGCTCTTCCTGGCGTTTCTGTTCCTCCAGGCGTTTCTGTTCCTCCAGCTTCTGCTGTTCCTCCAGGCGTTTTTGTTCCTCCAGCTTTTGCTGCTCTTCCTGGCGCTTTTGCTCTTCCAGCTTTTGCTGTTCGGCTTTTTTTCGCTCTTCTTCGGCTTTCTGGTCGGCAACAGCAGCCGTTTCTCCGTCTTCCGGCGGTTCCAGTTCATCCCCGGAGACCGAAGAGTCCACTTCCAGCCCGTTCTCGATCGAAGCCGCGTTTCCGCTGTCGATCGGATCGTAGAAATAATATACATAGACGAACAGAGAAATCGGGATCAGCATGAACAGGATCAACAGCGTGTTGATCAGCCAGCCGCCTCGGCTTTTCTTCTGTTTTTTCTTTTTATCCTCGGGTCTTTTGCGTTTAGCGGAAGACGGCGATTTTTTGCCGTGCAACTCCGCACGCGTCAACGGCTTGTCCGGCTGCCCGTTGTTATCACCGACCGTGATTTCCTGACGGTGCTCTTCAAACTTCTGCCTGTAATCGTCGTTCGCCATGGCCGTCTCCCTCCATCAAAAGGTCGTACTCATATTATGCCGAATGATGTCGGAAAAGTAAACGCCATTAAAGAGTCGAAAGGTTGAACAGACGGCCGATCCGCTCTTTCCAGCCGCTCAAAGCAGGGGCTTCCCCGCCCGGCGTCCGGCCGTTCCGGAATTCCTCCATCCTGAGCCCGCAACCGGAACAGCACTGCCCGGTCTGCTGAGCGGGCGTCGCTCCAAACAGGGAAAGGAGCCGTTCCCGGATGCATCCTTCTCCTTCTGCAAAACGGACCATTTCGGAAATACCACGGCGCTTGCCTGCGGCGAGCGCCTCCATCCTGGCCGCGGCTCCGTCCGCACCTTCCTCCCCGATCCAGTAAGAGGCCACACGGACTGCCGTTTCGGACAGGCCTGCCCGCTCGCCTGCGGTCCGGGCATTTTCTCCCGAAGCGATACAGTCTGCAAGAAATCGGACAACGGCCGGGTCGGGAAGTTCGTCGAGTGCGATGAACATCGCCGTTTCCGCATCCTGCCCTGAATACAGGAGCGTTGCCAGCGATTGCCCGCCGTCCCGGCCCGCCCTTCCGATCTCCTGGATGTACTGGGCTGCCGAAGAAGGGAGCTGATCATGGATCACGTGCCGGACGTCCGGTTTGTCGATGCCCATTCCAAAAGCATTCGTCGCACAGATCCACTCCAGCTCCCCGTTGAGGAACTGCTGCTGGACAAGCATCCGGTCTTCCTTTTCCATCCCGGCATGGAAGGCGGCTGCGGCCACGCGGCAGCCGCGCAGCCTTTCGGCAAGCTCTTCGGCCCGCTTTCTAGATTGCACATAAAGGATGCCGGGGCCGGTTGTAACCGGGATTTCCTGAAGGATCCATTCCGTTTTCTCTTCCCTGCCCGCAAGCGGGACGATCTGGAGGGCGATATTCGGCCGGTCGGGCGGATAAATGAACTTCACCGGGCGGTCCATCAACAAGTAAGCTTCGATATCCCGGATTGCCTCCTCCGAAGCCGTCGCGGTCAGTGCAAGGACGGGAGGGCGGCGGCGGAGTCCTTCCAGCCACTGGCGGAGCCGGAGGTAGTCCGGGCGGAAGTCAAATCCCCACTGCGAAATACAGTGCGCCTCATCCGCCACGATGTAGGCGATGTCCAGCTCATTCAGCCGGTCCGAGACATGCCGCTGCATGAGCATCTCGGGCGAAGTGAAAATGAACCGGTAGCCGCCAAGATTCCGAAGGACGGCCGACTTTTCAGGCGGCGTCAGGAATGAGTTCAGCGCCGCGACGCTTTTTTCCCCCTCGCTTTTCATGCGGGCAACCTGATCTTCCATGAGCGACAGGAGCGGAGAAACGATCAGCACCGTGCCGCCCGTCAAATGGACCGGCAGCTGATAGCACAGCGACTTGCCGGCCCCCGTCGGCAGCACGGCGATCGTGTCCCGGCCTGCCAGGACAGAGCGGATGACTTCTTCCTGGCCCGGCCGGAAAGCGTCAAAGCCGGTCACTTGCTTTAGCAGTTCCGTCAATTCGGCCGGCACGGCTGTTTGTTCAGACGGCCCCATGCGGCTCCCCCTTTCCGGCGCGTGCCATGACCAGTCTTAGCTGGAAATAGGAAAGGTTCTGGAACTTCTCCTTGAGCACGCTCAGCTTTCTCGTTTTAAGACGGTTTATCTCCCTCTCCACCGCTTCCGCATCAGCATCGGATACGAAATGATCAAGGGGAAATTCCGGATCATTGATCGCAATCTCGATGAAATGATCCTCGATCGTGCTCATCTTCAAGCCACGCTGCACCGCAATCGCCCCCATCGGCAGACCGCTCCGGTACAACTCCTCGGTCTTGCGTGCGGATCCGGTGAGCAAGCTGTCCGGCCTGATTCCTTCCGCGAGTGCGGACAGCCATGCATAGCGGCCTCCCTCGATCACGGAGAGCCAGATATGGAGAGTCTCCACCAGTTCTGTCTTCAGGTCGATCGGCTTTAGTCCGGTGGCTTCCGAAAGCTGATCCCAGGTCATGCCGGAGATCCCGGCACCGCTCAGCCTTGCCGCAAGCCTTGACAGCCGGCCCGGCTCCATGCCGCTTTCCTCCAGGCTGACGACAATTTCTCTCCGGAACGTTTCCGCCGAACCGGTTCCGCGGAAAGCCAACAGCAGGCGCCGGACATCCCCCTGGATTGCAGGATCGTTCGTCACCGGCAAGAAGCCCCGCCTGCCGGCAGCCAGGTTGGACACCGTTTGAACGGCGAGCGAGAGCCGCGAGAAAAATATGCGTTCCCTGCCGCGGTACACCCAGCCGTTGAGCCGGGTTGCGGGAAGCGTCCGGGCCTTGTTCCTGCCGGCATCCGTCAGGGACACGATGCCTTCTGCGGATTCGATGATCAGGCCTTCTTCAGACAGCCGGCCATACGCCTCGTCAAAATCGTCGTTGCCCAAAGAAGGCAACATCCCGAAAAACGGATGCAGCCTGTAGTATTCTGTATCCTGCAGCGTCTGGCCGGACCGCTTCCCTTTCATGAGATGGAAGGCGGCGTGCTTGTACCGCTCCCCGTCCAGACGGCTGATGATGGCAAGCAATATATCTTGAAAGCTCATCCCGCACCCCCGGTTCACAAGTCTACTAGTTGATAAGCGTCCAAAACAGCATTAGAATGAGGAAGGAATGTTCGGATTGAAGAGAAAGAAGGAGAGAAACACATGCCGAAGTTCACGATAGTTGATCAGGACACATGCATTGCATGCGGGGCCTGCGGAGCCGCTGCCCCTGACATATATGATTATGACGACGAAGGCCTGTCTTTTGTTATCCTTGATGATAACACGGGGACTGCCGAAGTTCCAGAAGAGCTGCTGGACGACATGGAAGATGCCTGCGACGGCTGCCCGACCGATTCCATCAAGATGGCCGACAGCCCGTTCGACGGGGATCCGCTCAAATACGAATAAACGCTCTTTTCCATCCAAGGCGGGCGGTCTCAAAAGATAATTCCCTCCACGGAAAATGCAAAAAGCAAGGACTCTGGCTGCTTTCCGCGGGCCAGCGACCAAGCCTCCTCCGGCCTGCAGCCGTGCGGAGTCCCGGCCGGCTTCCCGCAGAAGACGCCCGCCGGTCCTTGCTTTTTGACGTATTGCGGCGAATTCCGGCACTTGGCGGATAGCCCTGCCTTTCCGTTCTTGGACAAGATTGCGGAACCGTCTGCAGAGACGAAAGGAGCCGACACCCCGTAACGGCGGTGTCGGCTCCTTTTGCATTTTATCAAGTTGGGCCCGGCACACTTGGGTTGGTTGCGGCCGGACGGCTTTTTCCGGAATCAGGCCTGATGGGCGGCTCGCTGCTTGGTGATCCAGGTCTGCATGCTGCGGAACAAGAGCAGGACGATCGCGGCCAGGATGATTCCTTTCAGGATATTGAACGGCAGAATGCCGAGGACGACCATGGAGTACAGTTCCCCGCCGGACAAGACCGGGAAGTTCATGAACTTCGTGTAAAGCGGGAGGAACAGGACGTAGTTGAGCAGGCTCATGCCGACTGCCATCGACAGAGTACCGATGATGAGGCCGGTCGTCATGCCCTTCGTGTTGGACAGGCGGTGATACACCCACCAGACCGGCATGATGAACAGGACACCGGTCGTGAAGTTGGCCATGTGGCCGACCGGGACGCCGGTCGGACTGCCGGCAAAGAGCCAGTCGAGGATATTTTTGAACAGTTCCACAAGGATTCCGGCCACCGGCCCCATCGTGATCGCCGCAATGATTGCGGGCACTTCACTGAAGTCGACCTTCAAGAAGGCCGGAAACGGCGGCAGCGGGAAATTGAATAGCATGAGGACAAACGAGATACTGCTGAGCATGGCAATGGCGATCATGGATCGCAGGCGGTTCTTCTTCATGGTTTTCTCTCCTTCAGTCGATTCACTCCAACGAAGGAAGGACGGCTGCCGGCCATGCCAATATAAAACCCCCGAGCAAAAGTGCTCAGGGGAGAAAGGCAAGTCCAAACAGGCGTCACCGCAGCAAGCGGAAACAGCCGTGCCTTCACCTTCTCCCATCCAGACTGTACTGTCGGCTTTGGAATCTCACCAAATCCTGCCTTGCGGCTCGCGGGCTTAGGGGTCGTTGCCCCATCACCGCCGGTCGGGAATTTCACCCGGCCCCGAAGATGAATCAGATCTTTAGTTTTTATTCCTCTTTATCATACGTGAAATTTGGCGGAATGTAAACACTCCAGCCCGGTGGCTGTCCGTTCAACAGTTATTCATCCGGATTAGCCGTCAGAAAACATTGCCGGAAGGTTTCCGGCAGCGTCCTTCACGGGCGCAGATTCGCTGTGACACCGTTCGGACCGAGCGGAAGCGGAAGCGGACCGGACAGGTCATATCCGGCAGGTGCGTTCGCAGCATTGACGAACCGGATCCGCAGTCCGGAACCAGCCGCCGTCAGCGCCATGCCGTCGATCATCCGGGCCGCCTCCGCCGGACTCATCGTCGCGAAGTCAAACGGCCGATCGAAACGTACTGTGAGGGTATCACCGCGTTCCGGCAGTTCGACCGTAAAATCTGAGTCTTCGGGAATGACCGGCGAATAGAGGTCGTTTGAGCGGCTCTTCATGAGGAACATTGCTTCCGCAGGATCTTCCGCCTCCTGTTCCAGGTCCGGTGCAAGGACGGTCGTCCCGTCTGTCTTCTCAAATGCGTAGAAAGGCACATCCTTTCGGGATTCCGGAAAGATCGGTTCCGTTTTCCCCACCTGATCGAAGTCTGCAGGGTTCCCCTCTTCGTCTTCCAGCAGGATGCGGTCAAACCCCGAAAAGGTCTCGATCAGCGATGACTGCAACAATTTGACTGCACCGCCGGATCCGTCGTAAGGATGACCAGGGGCAAGATTGATGACGAGATCACCGCCTTTCTGCGATACTGTCCCTTTGTACGGATGGTAATCGTCAAATCCGAGCGACTGCTCGCCGATTTCTTCCGAGTATCGGTTATACAGGTCCACCTTGCCGGGCACGGCTCCGCCAAAGTCTTCCTTCACCTTCTCATCAGGAATCAGCAGCGTCACCGGAATTGCGGCAGCCTGGTCGGAAAGACCGATGGTGAATGGCGTGTATCCTTCGGCATCTTGCGGATAAACGGCTCCACTGAACATTTGCGCCGTTTCAGCGGCGTCCTGGGACTGAGAATCTTCTCCATTTTCCGCATCCATTGCCCTGCTGAAATCGGCCGGTGCGGCGTCATCCGTACTCTCGCGGGTCATGACGGCGGTGTCTTCTTTTGCGGAATCATTCTTTGCATGGTTCCATCCTCCGGTCATGGACGCGAACAGCGCTCCAAATGTGAGCAGCGCAGCCGCTGCGACACCTGCGGGGATCCATTTACCCGCCAATCTTTTTTTCTTGTTGAGCCTCGGATCTTTTTTCAGCCGCGCCAGCACGTCTTCCCGGTTTCTCCCGTCTTCGGGCTTTGGAACGGACCTGAGCCATTCGGCGAGTTCCTTATCCTCAACTCTCTCATCGTCCATTTTCCTCTGCCTCCTTCTCTCCCGGAACGGCCATCAGACTGCGCAGTGCCTTCAGCGCACGGTGCTGTGTGGTCTTCACCTTGGCTTGCGTCCATCCGAGGACTTCCGCCGTTTCCGCAACCGACAACTCCTGCAAAAAACGGGCGATGACCACCAGCCGTTGATCGTCCGTACAATGCTCAAGCATGCCGAGCACCCGGCCAAGTTCATCCTCTCGGACCGCCTTTTCTTCCGGCGTCGGTTCGGCTGACTCCGGCTGCCGGGTGTCCCAATCGTAAGAATCGTCGATCCGGCGGCGGCGGACCGACGACTTCCTAAAATGGTCAATGGCCACATTCCGGGCGATGGAAAACAGCCATGTCTTTTCGCTGCTTTTTCCCTCGAAGCTCCCGTAGGATTTCAGGACTCTCACATACACCTCATGCACCAGGTCTTCCGACAGCGCCCGGTCTTTCGTCATATAGATCAGGAACCGGAAGACGTCCTGATGGTATTCATCATAGATCCGGTGAAATACGGAGTCCTCCAACTTTTTCTCCCCCGTTCAATGGGATTGGTCGTTCGGGCGAGCGAAAGGTTTCACTCTTCCCCGACCGGGATCCTGAATGACATATTCGTTCCTTCGCCGACCCGGCTTGCGGCCGAAATCATGCCTCCGTGTGATTCCACGATATTTTTTGCGATGGCTAGGCCAAGGCCGGTGCCGCCCTTGCCTCTTGTCCTCGCCTTATCGGCCTTGTAAAAGCGTTCGAATACGTATTGGAGATCCTCTTCGGGAATTCCTGAACCGGTGTCCGCTACGGAAAACTCCACCCAGCCGCCGGTATTCATGACTCGGATCTTGACTCGGCCGCCTGCCGGTGTGTGCCGGAGAGCGTTGTCGATGAGATTGGTGAGCACTTGCTCAATCCGGTCTTCATCCAGAAACACCCGGAGTTCCTCCGGAATGTCGGCATCCAGCACGAGCGCGACATCCGCATCCTTCGCTTTCTGCTGGAATTTGGAAGCAATCCGTCCGATCATCGGGCGAAGTTCCACCCATTCCTTATACAGACGCATGTGTCCGGACTCCAGACGTGTGAGGTCGAGCGTGTCGTTGACCAGGCGGCCCATCCGCATCGCTTCATCGCGGATGATCTTCATCATCTCTTCCCGCTCTTCCTCGGTGTCGACGATCCCATCGCTAAGCGCCTCCGAATAGCCGACAAGCATGGAAATCGGCGTCCGCAATTCATGGGAGATGTTCGCGAGGAAATCCGTCCTCAGCTTCTCGAGCCGGTGTTGCTCGGTCATGTCGCGAAAGACGGCCACCGCCCCGCGGATTTTGCTGCCGCTGTACAGCGGGCTGATCGTGATGTCAAAGAACTGCCCGTCCAGCGAGAATTCCTCCTCCACTTCCTGGGAAAATGAAATCGCATGCTTGAGCATGAGCCCCACTTCCTCCGGTACCGCGCCGTTCCCCCCGTGGCTGAACTGCCACTTCTGGAGAAGATGCTCGGCGGGCGGGTTCGTCAAAAGGATCGACATATCCTGATTGAACGTGATGACTGCATCCGTCATCGAGGTGAGGATGTTTTGAAGCTGTTCTTTCTCCTGGCTGATGACTTCCAGGTTATGTTTCACCTGCCGCCCCATCTTGTTGAAAGCCGCGGCGAGGTCTCCGATTTCATCATGCTGCATCGCAGGAACCTGTTTGTCATATCTGCCTTCCGCCAGGTTCAGTGCCGCCTGCTTCAGCTTTCTGAGCGGAGATGTGATCCTGGACGATAAGAAAAAGGCGAACACGGTCGTCAAAATAAAGGCGATGAACGCCGACAGCAGAACGATATAGGTGGTCTGCTTGATAGTGTTGTGGACCGCCTCCAGGCTCTGATAGACAAACACCGCACCGTTGAGTTCGCCGGCCGAGTGAAGCGGGGCGGCCAGGATGGAGTAAGGTTCGAGTTTATCCGCTTCCGTCTTGGACGGCAGGTTCATTTCTTTCATGACCGGTTCGTCGATGCTGAACACTTTATCCAGGTCTTTGTCGGACATGAGGATATTTCGGATCTCTTTCCGGTTTTTTCCTTCATGGAAGTTCTCGATGACCTGACCGTCCCCGTCGATGATGAGTGCATTCGTATCCTCATCGAGCATGTCGTCGATGACCAGCCGGGACATGGCCGGCGTATCGTGCTGATCAATGATTTTTGAAATTGTCACGGCTTGTTGCCGCAACGCGTTTTCAGCCTGGATCCCCTGGAAATTACCGAGAAACTCCAGCAGCAGAACCGTGACGATAAACAGAACAAATGAAACGAGAAGCAATATGGTTGCCCATAGCTTCCCGACGACACTGTTCCATATCCTATTCATTTCCTGCCTCGAACTTGTAGCCGACGCCCCATACGGTGACGATCATCTTCGCCGCCTTCGGGGAAACCCGTGTAAGCTTTTCACGGAGCCGCTTCACATGCGTGTCGACCGTCCGCAAATCTCCGAAGAATTCATAATGCCAGACTTCCTTCAGCAGCTGCTCCCGGTCAAATACCTTGTCGGGGGTCTTTGCAAGAAAATAAAGCAATTCATATTCCTTCGGCGTCAAGTTCACTTCCTTGCCTTCTGCCGTTACACGGTGGGCGTCATGGTCAATCATCAGATGCGGGAAAACGACCAGGTCCTTCGGCGCGCCCGGATCGACCGACGCATAGGCGGCTGACCTGCGGAGGATCGCCTTTACCCGGAGAACGACTTCCCGCGGACTGAACGGCTTGACGATATAATCATCCGCGCCCGCCTCAAAGCCTTGGACGCGGTTGGCTTCTTCTCCCTTCGCCGTGAGCATGATGACCGGCGTCATCTTTTCCTCGCGAAGCAGTGTGCATACTTCCACTCCATCTTTGCCCGGCATCATGATGTCCAGCAGGATGCAGTCAAAATCACCTGCGAGGGCCTTCTCAAGCGCCTCGTCACCGTCGACCGCCTCTTCAACTTCATAGCCTTCCCGCTCCAGGTACATCTTCAACAGGCGTCGGATGCGTTCTTCGTCGTCGACGACGAGGATGGATACTTGTTCACTCACAGACCATTTCCCCTTTCACGTCCTACACTTCTCTGACTTTATTGTACCGTCCAATCCTGCAAAATGAAAGAAAAGGGGACGGCCGCCGGGCTCGTAGGCACAGCGGACATCCCCTTTTCAACTAACATGATCACGCGTACGAGTGGAGACCTGCAATGACGAGGTTGACCGCGACCAGGTTAAACATGATGATCGCAAATCCGATGACCGCAAGCCATGCCGATTTCCGGCCCTCCCAGCCCCTTGAAAGCCGGAGGTGGAGATAGGCGGCATAGAACAGCCAAGTGATGAGCGCCCATACTTCCTTCGGGTCCCAGCCCCAGAAGCGCGACCACGCCTCATGCGCCCAGATCATCGCAAATACGAGGGCACCGAGCGAGAAGACCGGGAATCCGATCAGGACAGAACGGTACCCGATCTCGTCCATGAGCTGCAGATTGGCTTTTTTCGCAAGCGGCTGAAGCAGTGCCGCAACGCGCTTTCGAGTGATGAGCCGGATCAGGAGGTAAATGATCGTTCCGGTGATGATTGACCAGACGAATGTTGTGAGCGTCTTGGCGTTGATGATCGGCGGCATTTCGGCCAACGGTTCCATGGCGCCTTCCGTCTGCAGTTCGTATTGGTTCATCCCGAAGAGCGGCGGATTGTGGTAGACTATTTCGGCCGGTTTGTCGTTTTTGTCCACATAAGTAAACTTCGCTTCATATCCCGAAGCACCAAATCCGGCCGATACGACGATGAAGCCGACGACGAGGATGAGCGTATACATGACTACTTCAAGCCAAGTACGACCCTTCGACCGTTTGGTCAAATCCACATTTTTCAACAGATAGATTAAACCAGCCACGGCACTGATGGCGAGGATTGACTCACCGATGGCAGCGGTGATCACGTGAATTGTCAGCCAGTAGCTCTGCAGAGCCGGGATGAGCGGCTGGATGTCTTTTGGGAACATCGCTGCATAGCCGAGGATGATGACCGCAATCGGCAGGGCGAACAGGCCGATTGCCGACGATTTGTAAAGAAAATAGAACAGAATCGACGCACCGACGAGCATCATTCCGAAGGCGGTCGTGAATTCGAACATGTTGCTGACCGGAGCATGGCCGGAAGCCATCCACCGGGTGATGAAGTAGCCGAGATGGGCAATGAAGCCGATGATGGTCACCGTAATGCCGGCTTTGCCCCATCGTTTGTTGGAAGCGGACGCCTCATTCTTCGATCCTTTCACCGCACCGCCGAACAACAGCGTGCCGACGAGATAGGCGATGAAGGCAATGAACAGGAGATAGCCGCTGAGTGATACGAGTGTCATGCTTTGGAATCTCCTTCCGTGTTTGCATCGATTGCTTCTTCAGGGTCCCGCTGGTCGCTGTACTTCGGCAGACCGGCGTATTCGGCTGCTTTATCGAGCTCCCGCTTGAGGGCGACCCAGTTTTTGTTTGTGTGTCCGGCGACGAGCAGCTTGCCGTCCTCCGTTCTGCGGATCCAGAACCGGCGATGGTTGAAGTAGGAACTTTGGGCAACACCCAGCAGGAAGATCAATCCGCCGAGAGAAATGATCGGGATTGTCTTGTCTTTTCTGATTGTCAGACCGGATACGTTACGGGTGTCCGCATTCTGGAACGCCATCCTGTACTCGTTTTCGCCGAGCGGCTCGAGCGTCTGCCGGATGGCGACAAAGCTGGTTTCGCCTTCCGGCTTTTCCGGAGTGAACATCTTGAACAGGAACGCCGGATTGTTCGGAATCGGTGTGGCCGACTGCGGCTCGCCGTCCTCAAAGCCGCTGAAATCCGGATAATAATCCAGGATGCGGACTTTCGAGCCGTTGCCGAGGTCATATTCCTTTTCGGGATTGGCCAGGTCGATCGTCAATTCACCGACCGGTTTTTCGGTTTCCTTGTTTTCGAGCGCAAACGTCATTGACTTCAACTCATCGAGTTTGAAGTCCATCTGGAAAATGCTGTAGCCTTCATACTTGAGCGGCTTGTTCACGACGATCGAGTAATCTTTCACGTATTCCTTTTCCGTCGAGCCGGGCAGTGCGTTTTCCGGCTGTTTGTAAAGGGCGACATCCGTCTGGTATTTGGAAGCGACGGTGCCGACACGGTCGATCGCTTCTCCGAATACCTCTTTCGCATTGTCTTTGCTGTACACTTCGTAGGAAAAGCCCTTGTTCTCGATGAATAGGCCCGGTGCCCCCTTGACCGCCAGCGTTTCGCCTTCCCGGATCCACATCGACTCATCGACGTAGAAGCCCGGAAGTGCACGCAGCATGACGCCGAGCAGGAAGATAATGAGGCCGGCGTGGTTGACGTAAGGGCCCCAGCGGGACCAGCGCCCCTTTTCTGCCAGGATGGCTCCGTCTTCTTCCTTGATGCGATAGCGCTCTTCCTTCAGCTTCTCTTTCGCTTTTGCCATGACGGCATCGGGATCCGCGACTTTCCCTTCGCCGAACAGGCGCTGCCGCTTCATGAAGCTCGGATGGCGGGCAGTCCGCTGGTTTTTCAATGACTTGTAAAGCGGAATGCCCCGGTCCAGGCTGACGACGACGAGCGAAATGCCGAGCAGCCCGACGAGCGCCATGAACCACCAGGACCCGTACAGGTCACTCAGGCCAAGCGCATTGTAGATCTTGCCGAACGTGCCGTAATGTTCTTCGTAATACTGTGCCGCCTGCGCTTCGTTTGCCGCCGGCACGTAAAACACCTGCGGCAGGAAGGTTCCGATGGCGGCGGCGACCAGGATGGCGATGATGATGCTGACGCCGATCTTGACACTGGAGAAGAAGTTCCAGACCTTATCGACAATGGACCGCTTGTGTGTCATGGACCGGATGGCCGCACCATCATAGCGCATGTCCGCGAGCCGTTTTTCTTTTTCTTCTGCTGAGAGCGGCCTCCCGCAGTTCTGGCATATATCCGTTCCTTCGGGATTCACATGGCCGCATTCACATTTGATCGAACTCATAAATACCAGGACTCCTTAGCTTGGCATGATGCTTTCCATGTGCTCTCTGATCTGATCCCCGGTCATCTCCTGCTTGATGATCTTCTTGACCTTTCCGTCCGGGCCGACGAGGAATGTCGTCGGAAGCGGCCGGATGTTATAGGCATCCCGGACACTGTTCGTCTTGTCGATGACGATCGGGAAAGTCAGTCCGTATGTGTCGGCAAACGATTTCACCTTGAAGTCGGACTCCGCGATATTCACGGCGAGCACATGGACGCCTTTCTGTTCAAATTCCTTGTACATTTCCTCCATGTACGGCATCTCCCGCTTGCACGGACCGCACCACGTACCCCAGAAGTTCAGGAACACGCCTTCTCCCCGGTAGTCGGAAAGCTTATGGGCATTCCCGTCCATGTCGGTCAACACAAAGTCGGGGGCCGTGTCCCCCACTTCCACAATGTCACCGGTCGCTGTTACATTGGTGATAATGGTGTATATAATTGCGGCTGCGAGCACCACGAGAATGGCAGTGCGCACGAACATCCTCTTTTTGCGCTTGTGATCTCGTTCCTGGGACATCCGCAGGTCACCTACCTTCCAGTTCTCTTGTCACGCGACCATCCAAAATAATTATAACAAAGCGGTGACAAGCCAAATCCGTTACATATGAAGAGTTTATGAACTCTCGCCGGCTCTGTCAGCCGATCTTCCCTGTTTCCGCAAGAACGCGGAGCTGCTTGACCTCATGGGCCGTCAGTTCCCTGCGGTCTCCCGCATTCATTCCATGCAGTCCGAGGAAGCCGAATGATTCCCGCTTCAGTTTCTGTACGGGGCAGCCGATCGCTTCAAACATCCGCTTCACCTGGCGATTTTTCCCTTCATGGATCGTCAGGGAAACAATCGCCCTGTTCATCTTTTTGTCGACGCTCAGGATCTTCGCACGAGCCGGGGCCGTTTTGCCGTCTTCGAGGACGACGCCGCGCTCCAGCTTCTTCAGCTGCTCTTTTGACGGGATTCCCTTCGTGCGGGCAACATAGGTTTTTTCAATGTTGAATTTCGGATGCGTCATTTGATAAGCGAATTCCCCGTCGTTTGTCAGCAGGAGCACGCCCGTCGTGTCGTAGTCAAGCCGTCCGACCGGGTAGAGCCTCTCCTCCACTTCCGGGAACAGGTCCGTTACCGTCTTCCTGCCCTTATCGTCTGTCACTGCAGACAGAACGCTTCTGGGCTTGTACAGCAAATAATAAACCTTCTCTTCGCGCTCGATCCGGACGCCTTCCACTTCGATCGCATCGGACGGAGACACCTTCGTTCCGAGTTCCGTCACGGTTTTTCCGTTTACGGTCACTTTCCCGTCCTTGATCATTTCCTCGGCTTTTCGCCGGGAGGCCAAACCTGCGGCCGCGATCACTTTCTGTAGTCTATCCATTTCGTCACCTCATCAAGTCGCTGTTTACTGCCCAAAATTATTGCACAGTTGATGGCAAATGAAAAGAAGACCGCATTTTCATGCGGTCACAGACTGTAGACAAAACGGACCCAAAAGAAATCTTTTGGGGTCGTTTTGTCATTTTAATGGATATTTCGCATGTTCTTGCCCATAAAACCCCTGGGGGAGG
>NZ_JBHLWY010000036.1:0-31042 GCF_042432615.1 Bhargavaea ullalensis | reverse complement strand
TTACGAAACTTTGCGTTATTCATCTTGATTGAACCGCCGTATACCGAACGGTACGTACGGTGGTGTGAGAGGTCGGGGGTTAGTCACCCCCTCCTACTCGATTGGAATCCGATTTGCGCATGAAGCCGCTGCGACGGGCCATACTAACGGGCGAATGGAGGCGAGCGATAAGGTGACCCATCCACTTTGCGTTGAATGCGGCAGGGAATTCGGCACCGATCTGTCCCCGGACCCGGAGCGCTGCCCGGATTGTGCGCCCGCGGAAGGAACGCCGGAGCCGGAAAACAGCGGGCCGAGCGTGTTCGTGGAAGATCCGCATGAATCGGGCACGGAAGATCCGTACGATCCGAACCCGGACGATCTGGAGCCGGGGGATTATGAAAAGGAAATCAAGTAAGCAGGCCGGCCCGGTTGCCGGTCTTTTTGCGTTCTTCTCTTTTAGAATTCCTTCTATAAGGGAAGGAGGTATGTAAATGGGACAGTTAATGGAGGAGGAAGGCTGATGACGAGACTGAGGAAAGTGGATTTCTTTCACGGGGCGCTGGCGAACGTTTTATTGAACAAAGGATTCGAGCTGGCGGGACTGGCGGATCATCCGGAGGGGGTGTACCGGGTGCGGCGCGACGGCGAAGAGTTTACAGTGTACTCGAAGTACTTGTCCGCGCCGTCGTCCAAGCGGAAGGAAAAGTCCATCCTCTGGTCGTTTTCATTCCGGCCGGAGGAAGTGGAGCGGATCCGCGGACTGAACAATGAATACGGCGACTGCCACGTCGCGATCATCGGGTCGTACGGCAACCGGCCGGGCGGCGAGCTGGTCGTGCTCGACATGGAGGAATTAAATCGGTGCATCGGCGGGCTCGACCTCGGCGACCGGCGCTGGATCGTCGTCTGGCGGAGAAAACATTACCGGACCCGCGTGTACGGCAATGCGCTCGCCCGGACTGAGGCGTTTATCCCGAAGATGCAGGTGATGGGCGTCGACGTGGATGTCGAGGAAGAAGCAGAAGACGAAGAGGTGCTGTAAGGCGGAAGAAAACGTCCGGAAAGAGAGCCTTTCCGGACGTTTTTCTTTGCATAGATTTGATAGCGACTCACTCGCGGCGGATAGCGACTCACTCGCTCACCGAAGGGATCTGGTTCAGTGTCGCTTTTTTCTTCCACTGATGGAGTTTGCACTATCGGATATACAGGGGGGCGAGTGGAATCATAGGCGCTTCGAGTGAGCGCGTTGAGCGCGCGAGTGGAATCATATCAGGCTTGAGTGAGCGCGTAGATGTTGGAAATCCGTGAGATGGGCGGAAAAGCGTCCCTTGAAGACTTTCGTCGGCACTTGGGACAGATTGGGTCTCACTCGAAGACCCTAGCGACTTACTCGCGCCACATTGCGTCTCACTCGGGACCTTTAGCGACTCACTCGCGGCCCTTAGCGACTCACTCGGGACCGAAAGCGTCTCACTCGCCCCAAATGCGACTCCTTCACTCACTTACCCAAGCCATACCCCCGCTACGCAACTCCCCACCAACAGGACCAAAAACATCCCGCCGAGCGCAAAGTCGCGCGCACCGATCTTCACCGGCTGGTAAAATTCACTCCGCGGTTCTCCGGTAAATCCTTTTGCTTCCATGGCGAAGGCGGCGCGTTCGGCTTTGCGGACGGCGCCGGCGAGCATCGGGATCAGTAATCGGCGCATGCCGAGGGCGCGCTGCCACCAGTGTTTGCCTTCGTCGACTCCGCGGAGGCGCTGGGCCTGGCGGATCTGGACAAGTTCATCTTTCAGGACAGGCAGGAACTGGTAGCTGACCATCGTTCCGTAGGCGAGCTTCGGCGGGACGCGGAGCTGCTGCATGAGGCTCATGATGAAGGTGACCGGGTCGGTCGTGAGGGCGAACAGCAGCGACAGACCGGAGAAGGCGAGCACCCGGAACGCGAGCGACCAGGCGCGTGCCCATTGTTCGTCGGTCACTTCGATGCCGAGGAACGAGCCGATCACTTCTCCGCCAGTGTCCGCGCCGAAGACGAGCGTGGTCCAGAGGTAGCCGGCGGCGCCGAGCCCCATCGGCAGCATCATGAGGCCCCAGACTTTCCAGTTCACCCGGCTCATGAGCACTTGCACGACGAGCAGGCCGACCCAGAACAAGAGCGGCGTCCACGGGTTAAAGAAAAACGCCATCGTCAGCATCGAGACGATCACGGCCAAAAACTTCACCGACGGGTTCATGTCATGCAAAAGCCGGCTCATGCGCATTCGCTCCTTTCGGCGGGATCAGGTGATGGGCGGCGAGCAGACCGGGATCCGCCCAGACGTCAGCCGCACGGAACTTGCCCGTGAGTGCGCCGTCTTTCATCAACATCACCGAATCGGCGATTGCGGCGGCGAATTCCATATCGTGGGTAATGATGAGGAACGATACCCCTTCCCGCCGGCGCTCGTCGATCAGCTCATACAGCTCAAGCAGCGCGGCGGCGTCCTGGCCGGATGTCGGCTCGTCCATGACGATGACCGGCCGGTTGTCTGCGAGCATCGCCCCGATCGCCGCTCGCCGCTTTTGTCCGTGGGAGACGGAAAACGGGTGGGCGTCCGCAATCTCCTCAAGCCGGAGCCGTTCCATCAAGCCGTCCACTTCCTCCCCAGAAGCTATCCCCGAAAACGCCAGCTCTTCCCGGACCGAAGCGGTCAGGAAAAGGAATTCCGGTGACTGGGGCACGTAGCCGATGCCCGAGGCTGCATTGACCCGCCCGCCGGATTTCTTGTAAATGCCGCAGAGCGCCTTCGCAAGCGACGATTTCCCGCTGCCGTTCGGACCGGCGATGACGGCGATTTCGGATTCGTTCAATTGGAATGAAAGCTTGGACAGGATCTCCTGTCCGCGGATCGAAACAGATAACTCCTCGACACGAAGTGAAGCCTCTTCGCCAATTGCTGCCGGCCGCTCGGGAAAACGCATAGGCGGCCCGGGCAGAAACGGCCCGCACCCGGTCAGCCGCCCTTCAGGTCCGAGGCGGATCTCCCGGTCAAAAAATCCGTCCCACAAGTCGAGGCGGTGCTCGACGGCGACGACCGTGAGACCGGTTTTCTTCTGGAGCCCATCGAGCCAGCGGACAAGTTCGCGCGCGGTGTGCGGATCGAGATGGGCGAGCGGCTCGTCCAGCAGAAGCACTTCGGGCTGCATGACGAGGGCGCAGGCGGCGGCGACACGCTGTTTTTGTCCGCCCGACAGATTCTGGATGACCGCACCGCGCAGCTCTTCAAGCCCGGTGAGTGCCAGCACTTCCACGATCCGGCGTTTCATTTCCTCGCGCGGCACCCGCAGGTTTTCGAGCGTGAATGCGAGCTCCTGCTCGACGGTCGGCATGCAAAACTGGGCATCGGGGTCCTGGAAGACGGTCGCGACGAACCGGTTGATCTCGCCGGGCTTCCACACCTCGGACAACCGGCCGAACAGCCGGACCGTCCCTCCGACGATGCCGTCACAGTTCGCCGGATACAGCCGGTTCAGCAAATAAAGCAGCGTGCTTTTGCCGCAACCGCTCGGACCGGACAACACGACGCGCTCACCCCGCCTGATCTCAAATGAAATTCCGTTCAGCACCGCCCGGTCGTCCTCGGGGAACCGGAAAGACACCTCTTCCAGCCGGAACACCGCCTCAGGCACGGGCCTCCCCCTTGCCTGCACGAGAAATCGCATAGCCGCGGAGCGCACCGGTCGCGAGCAGTCCGTCCGCGAGGTATTTGCCGCCGACGCCGGCGATGAGGATTCCGCTCATCACGCGGAGCGCGAGCATGATCATCACAAATTTCGGATCAAGCGCCGCGTAGCCCGAGACGAAATAGCCGTACGCAAAGCTGAACAAGGCAGAGCCGGCGCCCGCGAGCATCATGACCGGCAGATTGAACCGCTTGTACCCGGTGACGGCGAACGCCGCCTCCGCCCCGAGACCCTGCACCATGCCCGATAGAATGAGGCGGGGGCCGGCGCCGTTGCCGAGCAGCACTTCGATGATCGCCGCCAAGGTTTCCGGCAAGAAGGCGGCACCGGGCTTGCGGATGATCGACATGCACAAGATCGACACGATAAACCAGATGCCGAAGATCCATTCGTAGGCGAGCGGTCCGATGACGCCTGCCCAGAGGTTGCCGAAGTGGACGAACACGAGATAGATGATGCCGAAGACGACGCCGAACAGCGACATGAGGACGATTTCTTTCAGCTTCCAAGATTTCATCGTCATCGGCCGGCTCCTCCGTGGGACGGGGAATTGATGCTCATCGAGACGGTCATGACGAGATGGCGGTGCTCGTCGGAGCGGGCGTTCGAAAATGCCTCCTCGTAGAAATCAAAAACGTCGTGGATGTCCCCGTGGATGCCGCTCGCGTAATGCATCGATTCGTTGAAAACGCCGGACGCCTTCGCCCGGTCGACTTCCCGGTAGATGACCTCCATGTAGCCGGGGTTGTTCATCGGATAAAGCGCGAACTGGGATGATACATATTGCTTTGTCCGATCCGTATTGAGCAGTTCATCCGGCTTATCCAAGAACACATCGCCCGCTGAGTCGCCCGGGCAACCGGCGGAAAACGTCCCGTTCAGTGCGACATGAACGCCGGTTTTCGCTGCGTGGAGCGCAATGGCTTTGGCGACATTGAACACATGCGCCTGTTTTCCGCGGATGACTGTGGAGACGTCATCGGTGTGCATCCAGACGGCCGATGTGTCGGTTTCATTGATCGCCTCCGTGATGACGTCGGCGAACCGGTCGGTCATCGGGTGGAGCGAGAACCGGAACCCGACGATCGGGCTTGTTCCGCATTGCAGTTGATCCATGTTGAATTCCCCCTTGAAAGTAAACACAAAAAAGCCGCACCCGTGAAGATGCAGCCGGAATTCCATAATGGCCATGCGAAAACAGGGCAGGCGCGATGAAATCCGCCGCACTTCCTCACGCAGGTATTAACCTGATCGAGTCCAAAGGGATCGGAGCGTTCGCTCTCATCTCAGCCCGTGACGGGCACCCCCAGCGCAGTGACGGTATGCAGTTTTTCGTGCCGCGGGTCTGCCCGCTGCCCCAAGTGTAGGCGATTGGACGGAGGATGGCAAGCGGATCCGGCAAATCGGGTATAGGAAGGGAAGAGCGGCAAGACGGACAGACGGAGGGATCGGCATCATGACGGAGAAATTTGACTTGAAGAAGTTTGCGGCGCTGCTGGCCGACCATTCGATCGAAGACGCCATCGACTATAAAAATGAATGCATCCCCGCCAGGCTGTACAAGTTCTTTCCCTTGTACGACGAGCGGCGGGTGGACTGGCAGACGGAAAACGAGCTCCGGCTCGCCTCGATCCGCAACGCTGAAATCTGGGCGAGCGCGGCGGAATTCCTGAATGATCCGTTTGAGTTCAAGGCCGTGCTGCTGGATGAATCGGAATTCGAGAATGTGCGGGAAGCGGAAATGATGGAGCGGCTGCTCGACCGGATCCGGCGGGTGTTTTTGTCGGCGAGCTTCACGGCGAACCTTGAGAACTTCCCGATGTGGGCCCACTACACGAACAACTACCAGGGATTTTGTGCGGAATATGAAGTGACCGACGGCGACCGGCTGTTTCCGGTGATCTACGCACACGACCGGCGGAACGCGGCGGTGTTGCTGAAGAAGATGGTGCATGAACTGCATCTGTTGTTCAAAGGGGAACTAAAGCCGCAGGAAGTGTCCGCGGTGGAGCCGGTACTTTTGTATTTAACACATTTCGTGAAGCACGACTCGTGGGATTACGAAGAGGAATACCGGATCGTCCCGCCGAACCGCGAGCGCACAAGCGGCAAACTGCTGGAAAACGGGGAAGCGGGCCTGCGGCTGAGCGGTCTGTACCTCGGAAACCGGTGCCGGGAATCCGACAAATTGGCGCTCTTTGACATCGCCCGTGAGCAGAACTTGCCGATCCGGGAGATCGACATCGACGACAGCAGCACGAAATTCAAGCTCACTTTCCGGCATTTCCGGCCGGAATAAAAGCCGGGATCCGTCGGCTGAACGGCCCTTCCGGCGAAACGGAACTGATGAAAATTTGACATATGAGAACAAAATACTGCTAATTTAAACAAAATTCCAAAAACGGATGGACAAGCCCGAACAGATATAGGTATAATGAATACAGAATAGGAATCGAAAAGGAAAACTTACAGTCATTTGGATATGCAGACGGCGAGGTCCGCTGTTCGACGCTGTAGGAGACAACTCGGTGGCATCGGCACAGGTTCCTGGGAATGCCCGCATGTTGTGCGGGCCGGGGGAGGGAGGAGAAAAAAGGTGTCCGGCAGTCCCGGATATCAAAAGGGAACAGTGCTGTGCAGGAAATTCATTTGTACTTTGTTGCTAACTTCTCGTGTGTTTGTATTAAAAAGCAGACAGTCAGAAGGAGGAAGTAGTTGCAATGCATAAGGATTTCTATCGAATCGGGCCGCAAACGATGGCCATCATGCCGGATTTCGACAAGTATGGCCATCCGGAATCAATCATCCTCGAGCAGGGGAAGGAGGCGTTCAGCATCAAGCTGAAGCCCCGGCACCTGATCGACCGGACGCTCCGCTCCTACGCGTCCAGCTATATGGGGGCCGTGCAGGGGGCCGCTTACATTTTGAAAAAGAACCATACCCTGCCCGTCCTGATCAAAGCCGAGAAGCCGATCATCCTCTTGCCGACGGAGTCTTCGACGAGGGAAGGGTGCATGTGGCTGTCACTCGACCACATCATTGATTTCAATGAAGAGGAAAAGGGATCAACGCGGATCAGCCTGACCGGCGGCGCCAGCATCGTCGCCGGCATCAGCCTCCACAGCTTTTATCACCAATTCCAGAAAGCCCTCTTTTTCCGCCATCACCTTGAACGGCCTGACGATCGCATGACGCAGGCATTCGAGCCGGGTGTGACCTACCATTTCATCAAAGGAGAAGGCATCCGGAAGACCGGGAAAAAGGAATAACAGAACTGCAAGGAACAGCCGCGGCTGTTCCTTTTTAAATAGAATCACTGATCAGCCGCGTCCACTCCATGAAACCATTCATCTTCCCGGACGTAGGATGGTTAAAGGAACCGGGAGAACCGAGAGCGATGAAGGAGGAAACGTATATGTTCAATATGTTTCTCGTTGTCCACATCTTGTCGGGAATCGTCTGTCTCATCACGGGACTGTTCGCTTTGCAGGCACCGAAGCGGCGGGGCCGGCATACGTCGGCGGGCACCGTTTATCATGCCTCCTACTTGTGCGTGTTCATCACGGCGCTCGTCATGTCCGTGGTCAACTGGGCGGATAGTGCTTATCTGTTTTACATTGCGCTCTTTTCGTACGGGAATGCGCTGCTTGGCTTGATTTCCGCAAGGCGGAAGAAGAAGGGCTGGATGGGTCCTCATATCGGGGGGGTGCTCGGGTCGTATATCGGAATCGTGACGGCAGTGCTGGTCGTGAATGTTCCCCGGATCCCGGTCATCAATGAGTGGCCGGTCCTCTTGTTCTGGATCTTGCCGACGGTGATCGGCACGCCGCTCATCGTGATCGCCGGCCGGAAGTACCGTCCGAGACGCCGCGCGGTTTAGGACATAACTCCGCTCTCTTTCGGGTAAAGGAAACTCATAGGCAACCGGAACTTGAGTGGAATTGCGACTGAGAGAATGGAGGATTCGATGGATTTAGAACGGTTGGTGGAGGAAATCCGAGACGAGATGGTGAATGTGCGCCGGGAGATCCATATGCATCCCGAGCTGAGCCATGAGGAGTTCAAGACGACCCGCTATGTGCGGGAGCTGCTGTCGGGCACATCGATCGAGTGGCAGGAAACAGGAACGGCGACGGGACTGGTCGGCCTGATGAATGGCAAGGCGGGGACGGGTCCGGTGCTCATGCTGCGGGCCGATCTGGATGCGCTTCCGCTCAATGAAGAAACGGAACTGCCGTTTGCGTCCAAGCAGACGGGTGTGATGCATGCGTGCGGGCACGATATCCATACGTCGGTGCTCATCGGAACGGCGCTCGTGCTCGAGCGGCTGCGCGGGGACTGGCGGGGGACGGTGAAGTTCGTTTTCCAGCCGTCCGAGGAAAAACCGGGCGGCGCGCCGGAACTGATCAAGGGCGGGGTTCTGGAAAATCCCGTGCCGGATTATGCCGCCTGCCTTCATACATGGCCGGTCACCGACGCCGGGAAGATCGGCATCCGTCCGGGCGCGATGACCGCGGCGAACGACAGCTTCTCCGTAACGGTGACGGGAACCGGCGGGCATGGCGCCCATCCGGAAACGGCGATTGATCCGATCCCGGTGGCGGACGACATCATTGATTCGTTCCAGCGGATCATTTCACGCAATTTGTCGCCGTTTGATCCGGCGGTGATCACGGCCGGGCAGATCCACGGCGGGACGGCGGACAATGTCATCGCCAAAAACGTGAAGTTCTCGGGCACGATCCGGACGGTGAACCCGAACACCCGGGATTACGTGAAAAAGCGGATGGAGGAAATCGCTTATCATACGGCGGCGGCGTCCGGCGCGGAAGCGGAGGTCACTTTCAGCGGCGGCACTCCGCCGGTCATCAACGACGGGCCGCTCGTGCATGTGCTGGAGCGGTCGCTCGTCAAAAGCGTCGGCCGGGAGAACATCGAGCATCTGGAAATCCCGTCGATGGGGAGCGAGGATTTTGCCTACTATCTCGAGCAGGTGCCCGGCCTGCTGTTCCGCCTCGGCACCGGAAACGATCAAGACGGGCGAACCCGCCTCGGTCTCCACAGTCCGGAAATCGTGTTCGACGAACGCTCGATTCCCGCCGGCATCAAGGCGATGGCCGGATTTGCGGTGGAATACTTGAATGAAGGCATCTGATGAACAAGCAGCACATTGAATTGAATGCGGACACTCGGGCCGGTCTTCCACAGGGAGGCCGGTCTTTGAGTGTGTCCGGGTGAGTGGAATCATAGAGGCTTTGAGTGAGCGCGTTGACAGGGTGAGTGGAATCATAGAGGCCGTGAGTGAGCGCATAGCCGGGATGAGTGGATTCATGGAGCGATGCATTCCAACGCTTCGCTTTTGAGCGCCGGCGCCGAACGTCGCGTTGGCGTCGGCAACGCCTGCGGTAAGCGAGTGGATTGCTAGTTATGAATCTCCCTTTTTCGTCAACATTCGCTCCCGTTTCGGGGGCTGAATTCGGTAGAATGAGGGTATCAGTTGAAAAGAGGCAAGTTTCTGAAACGGAAGAAATCAATTCTGCCGATAAATGGAATGAACTGGGGTGGGGACTGGATGGATCATAGTGTGGAGCACGCACCGAGAGAGTTGCTCGGGAGCGGACAGGTCGGCTATGTGTTTGACCTGCTGAAGGCGAATGTGGTGAGGAGCCGGCGGACGATGGCGTTCGTGCTGATCGGATTTGAGGGCGAATTTGAGGCCGGTGAAACAGAAGACCAGATATGCGCCCGGCTGGTCAAGAGTGTCAGGATGACGGACGCTGTGTTTTCGGCGGCCCTTCCGGGGGAGTGCGGCCTGCTCATGCCGCAGAGCGGAAAAGAAGAGGCCGCTGCTTTTTTGCGCAGGTTCTCAAAAGAGCTCCGGTCCGCCGGCACAACTGAAATCCGGGCAGCCGTGCTTGAGGTGCAGCATCCTGGCCTGTCGTTTGAACAGTCGCTGGACCTGGCAAGGGGTGGCCTGGTGGAAGCAGCCGCATCCGGAGAGACGGTGGCTTTCGTGGACGCCGGCCTGGGGCGCAGGACGGAGACGGTGAAGGTGAGCGTGCTGGATCCGGATCCGCTTTTCCGCGAAGCGCTGTCGATGTCGATCGGAAGTCTCCGGGTTCCGTCAGTTGAACTGGATGTCCGCACTTTCGGGGACGGATTGGATCTGCTGGAATCCGGCTGGACGGCTTCTTGGCATCCGCATCTCGTCATTTTAAATGATGTGCTGCCGAAACAGAACGGGCTCGACGTGCTTCATGCACTCCGCCAGATGCCGAATGAGCAGAAGTTCACGGTGCTCATGATGACCCGGCGCAATTCCGAAGAAGACATGATCTATGCCTACGAAAGCGGAACCGATGAGTATTTAGTGAAACCATTTAATCTCAGGTTGTTCGAAGCACAGGTGAAGCGGCTGCTGGCGAGGCTTTGGTCATGATCGGTCTGCCGGTCGGGTGGGTGCTGGGCGGAGTTGCGTTTCTTCTTGGGCTGCTGCTCCTGCTGACAGTGTATTTGTTTATCGCGCGTGCCGCGGAAGAAAAGCGTGCCCGCCGTGCGTCCGCTTATCTGGAACGTCATGCGGCTGCCTGGTTCCGTCACTTGCGCGGTTTTGAACCGGCAGGGAATGAGTTGGCGCCGCAGGACCGGGCGGAAGTGTCGGCGGTGGAAGAAGTGTTCCGGTCCTACTTGAACAATCTTGCGGGCGAGGGGATGCAGAACCGCATCCGGGAATTCTCAAACCGTCATCTTGCCGGGTTTTACAGGAAGAAGCTCAAAAGCAGGAATTGGAGCGACCGGCTGAACGCGCTGTACCGGATCCATGATTTCGGAATCGATGCGCTGGCGGAAGATTGCCGGGCGCTCGCACGCCGGGAAGTTTCGCAGGAGGAGCGATTCCAGCTCCTGTTGATCGACCTGGCGTTCCGGCCGGACGGATTTGTGGACCGGAACATCCGCCTGAACGGAAACATTTCGGAAGTGGAAAACAAGGAACTGCTGTTCCGGATGCCCGAAGCGGTGTTTGATGAGGCAGCTTCCAGGTTGGACGAGCTGGAGAAAGACACGCAGTATGCACTCGTCGACGTGCTTGGCATGAAACAGGATCTCGCGCGGCTGCCGTTCCTGGAAAAGCTGCTCGGCAGCACAGATCAGGAGTTGCGGATCCGTGCGCTTCGGGCGGTCGATGCGCTTGGCATCCGGACGCCGGATGGCATCCTGAGAAGGGCGGTCGATTCGCCTGTGTGGCAGGAGCGGTTCATCGCGGCAAGGATGATCCGTCGTCTTCCGGAATCCGAGGCGCTCCGCTATGCGGAAAAGCTGGCGGGAGACGAGTCATGGCTTGTCCGGGAAGAATTGAGAGGGCTCGGGCCGGCGCTTGAGCGCCGGCAGTTAGAGAAGGAGGCGGCACTCGGATGAAGGAAAGGGTAGACATTGGCCGCCGGACGGATCCAGGCAAGGGGGCTTGCCGATGAATCAGGCACTGGAGTGGATCATGCTGTTTTTCGGCGGCCTGATCTTCGCTTATATGCTGGTCGTGATTGTGGCGTACAGCCTCATGTTTCTGTTTGCGTTCCTTGAGCTGAAAAAGCAGCGCCGGCTGGATCGGCGCGAGCTCGATGAGCGGTTCGTCGATGCGTTTTATTCAAAGCCGGTGTCGATTTTGGTGCCGGCTTACAACGAGGAAGCGGGTGTGGTCGCGAGCATTCATTCGCTGCTGAACCTGGACTATCCGCAGACCGAGCTGCTCGTCATCGACGACGGGTCCAAGGACGGGACGGCGGCGCTCGTGATCGGCCGGTTCGACATGGTGCCGGCCGAAAAGCCGATGCTTCCGCAGTTGCAGACAAAGCCGGTCAAGGAAGTGTACCGTTCGCGCATCCATCCGAATCTGTGGCTCATCCGCAAGGAGAACGGCGGAAAGGGCGATGCGCTCAACGTGGGGATCAACTTTGCGCGCTATCCGTATTTCTGCACGATCGACGGCGATTCGATCCTCGACACGCGGTCGCTGCTGCGCGTCATGAAGCCGATCATGACGTCAAACGGCAAAGTCGTCGCCGCGGGCGGCAACGTGCGGATCGTAAACGGGCTGACGGTGGATTACGGGGCGGTCGATGACGTTCGGCTGTCGGGCAGGGCGCTCGTCGTCATGCAGGTCGTCGAATATTTGCGAGCGTTCCTGATGGGCCGGATCGCGCTCAGCAAGTTCAACATGGTGCTCATCATCTCCGGCGCGTTCAGCGTGTTCTCGAAGAAATTCGCCATCGCGGCGGGCGGCTACAACACGACGACGATCGGGGAAGACATGGAGATGGTCGTGAAGATCCAGCGGTTCCTGAAAGAACAGAAACTCGACAACCGTGTGGAGTTCGTCCCGGATCCGGTGTGCTGGACGGAAGCGCCCCAGTCTCTGTCGATCCTGAGAAGGCAACGAAGGCGCTGGCATCAGGGCCTGCTTGAAAGCCTTTGGGCGCACCGCAGGATGACGTTCAATCCGAAGTATGGCACGGTCGGCATGATTTCGTTCCCGTATTTCTGGCTGGTGGAGTGCTTTGGCCCGGTGATCGAGCTCGGGGGCTATATATATGTGATCCTTGCATTCTTCATGGGCGGGATTTATTACGAATACGCGGTGCTGCTCATGCTGCTGTTCATCTTGTACGGCACGGTGTTCTCGATCGGTTCGGTGCTCCTTGAGTCATGGAGCCTGAATGCATTCCCGAAAAGACGGGACGTGCTGCGGATGATGGCGCTGTCTTTCACCGAGGTTGTCTGGTACAAGCCGCTGACGCTCGTCTGGCGGATTGAAGGGCTCATCCGCTCGATGTTCCGGATCAGCTCCTGGGGAGAAATGGAGCGGGTCGGCGCAACGACGAAGGGGGCGTCCAAGTGAAGAAGTTCTATGCGATCGCACTGCTGATCGTCGCGGTGCTCGCCCTTCCCGTCGTCCTCTGGTTCATGGAAGACAGGAAGGGCCTGTCGGTGGCGATTCTCGATAAAACCGTGCCAGATGAATCGTACCGGGAGCATCTCGGCGTCACATGGGTGTTGAATCATTTGAAGGCCGGGCAGAAAAAGTTCAACTCGGAACACGACTACTTCGGATTCCGTCCGGATGAAAAGAAGAAAGACTATGAGATCCGCGAATTTCCGGCCGACTACGCCGGGACGGATGTCATTTACCTGGCCGATACATACGGCGTCTATGAAGAAGACCTTCCGTGGCATCAAGGCCGGCGGGCCGGCGGACGTTCCGAAATGATCGACGGGGGCCTGCAGGCGGCTGAGTGGTCGGCAATCGAAAAGCGGCTGGACGCGCCGGAACCGTCGCTGTTCATCGCGGAATATAATTCATTCGCCTCGCCGACCGGAGAAGAGGTGCGCGAAGTGGTGACCCGGCGGCTCGGCGTGTCTTGGGACGGCTGGACGGGAAGGTTCTTCGAGGAGCTGGATCCGGAGAAAAATGAGGAAGTGCCCCGTTGGATTGTTGACGAGCAGAAGGACTGGAACCACTCCGGTCCGGGGTTCTTGCTGGTGAATGACTTTGACGGCAATGTCGCCGTGCTGGAGCGAGACGGGCATCTGACGGGGGAAGGCATCCGGCTTTCATTTACAAAGGAAGGCAAGGAGCGTCTCGGGCTGGACCGTTCGCCGAGGTATGATTACTGGTTCGACATCGTGACCCCGCGTCCCGGCGCCACCGTGCTGGCCGAGTATGAATGGGGGCTGACCGGTGAAGGGAAGCAACTGTTGTCTGAGCTGGGCATTCCCGAACAGTTCTCGGCGATCACCGCCAATCAGACCGGCGCGTCGCAAAGCGTTTACTTCGCCGGGGATTACAACGATGTGCCGACCGTTCCGAAGTTCTATCAGGTGAAGGGGCTGCCGGCCGTCTACCGGGTGCTGAACGCGTTTTCCGATGAGTCGTTCTATTGGTCTGCATACGTGCCGGTCATGCAGTCGGTGATCGGCAGCTTTGCGAAAGGAGAAGGGGCGGACGTGGCAGAGAAAACGGCGGACGGCGGCAAAGTACACATGCCCGCGCGGATGAACGACGGCAAGCTGGAAGTCCGCGACGGCGAAGGATGGAAGGCAATCACGGTGAAGGGCGTCAACATCGGCATGGGCAAGCCGGGCCACTTCCCGGGGGAGGCGGCGATCGAGGAAAACGAGTATTACCGCTGGTTCGAGAAGATCGGCGAGATGAATGCAAATACGGTCCGGGTATACACGCTGCACCCGCCCGGATTCTACCGGGCGCTCAAGCGCTACAACGAATCTCACGATGAGCCGATCCACGTAATGCACGGCGTCTGGATCAACGAGGAAATATTTGTGGAAACTCAGGATGCGTTTGATGAGCGCAATGTGGAGGACTTCCAGGCGGAGATGAAGCGCCTTGTCGATGTCGTCCACGGCAATGCGGATCTTGAATCCCGCCCCGGACACGCATCCGGCGTGTACGATGCGGACGTGTCCGACTGGGTGAGCGCCTGGATGATCGGCGTGGAATGGGACCCGGTTGTCGCCGATGCCACGAACAAAAAACACGGCGACGCCGGCGAATATGACGGCAAGTATTTCCGGACGGAAGGGGCCCGGCCGTTTGAGCACTGGATCGCCAACCAGATGGATGTGCTCGTTTCCTACGAGATGGAGCAGTACCGGACCGTGCGGCCGATGAGCTTCACGAACTGGGTGACGACCGACCTGCTCGACCACCCGGCGGACTCGTCCGACCGGGAGGACCTCGTCTCGGTCGACCCGAACCTCATCTGGGTGAAAGACGAAATGGAGAAAGCGGGACAGTTCGCGTCTTATCACGTGTATCCGTATTATCCGGACTTCCTGAACTACGAGAAGAAATACCGGGAGTACGTCGACTTCCGGGGGGACAACAACAACTATGCGGCCTACCTGAAAGACTTGCATGCGGCCCACCGCCTGCCGATCCTGATCGCGGAGTTCGGCATCCCGGCGTCCCGCGGGAAAACGCATGAAAACCCGTTCGGCTGGAACCAGGGCTTCATGTCCGAGAAACAGCAGGGCGAGGTGCTGACGCGGTTATATGAAGACATTTTGCATGAGGGCCTGATGGGCGGGCTCGTGTTCACATGGCAGGACGAGTGGTTCAAGCGGACATGGAATACGATGGACTACGACAACCCGGACCGGCGGCCGTTCTGGTCGAATGCCCAGACGAATGAGCAACAGTTCGGCCTGCTTTCATTCGACCGGCTGAAAGTGAAAGTCGACGGGGATCCGGATGATTGGAAAGTCGGCCCGATGTACGAGAAAGGGGACGGCCCGCTGCGAAAAATGTTCGTCGATCATGACGAGCGGTATTTGTACATCCGGATCGACATGGACGAGGGAGCGGTGAACGACGGCGGTTATCCGATTGTGCTGATGGATACCGTCCCGGGTCAGGGCAACACGAAGGCGGACAGCGTGCCCGGCGTGCGGTTCTCCGACGGCGTGGAGTTCATGGCTGTCATGAACGGCGGCGAATCGCGGCTCGTCATCGACCCGTATTATGATTTTCATCATTATCTGTACGGGAAGAAACTCGGCCTCATTCCCGATGTCGAACGGGTGCCGGACAGTGGCCGGTTCATCCGGGTTGAGTACGCGCTCAACAAACCATATTTCATCCCGAATGAAAACCGGACACTGCCGTTCAGCGCCTACGAAACCGGCAAGCTGAAGGAAGGCAATGGCAACACGGAATCGGATGACTACGATTCCCTGGCCGATTACCGCGTGAAAGACGGCATGCTGGAACTCCGCCTCCCGTGGCTGCTCATCCAGGCGAAAGACCCGAGCCTGAAAGAATTCATGGGAGACCTCGCGAAAGACGGCGAACAGGCGAGCACCGTGATCGACCGGATCGGCCTCGGTGCGCTGTTCATCGGCGAAGACGGCCAAGCTGCGGATTCCTTCCCGGCCACGAATGACGGCGTGCTCGGCAATCTGGACGGCTATTCGTGGGAGGAATGGCACGAACCGAAATATGAAGAGCGGCTGAAGCAGTCGTATTGGATTGTGAAGGAAGCGTTTGAGAAAACCGAATAAGTGTGAGGCCCCCCTGCGGCAAGAGCTGCAGGGGGTTTTCGTATGAGGCGGGAAAATTATCGGGATGACGGTTGAAGTGGGTCTTTAGCGCTAACTTTGTCGGTTCGGCAAAATCGAAAAATGTAGATTTAAGAGTTTTGTAAGAGTTAAGGACTAGTATGAATGCACCATCAGACTGCAAAGTCATACCCGCCTGGGAGGGGAGATCGCCGATGACGCTGAGAGAGGACATGGAAAAGTGGACCGATCGGACAGGGGAGTGGCCGGCGAAATTGGAAATGGAGGTGGAACTGGAACTGGAGCGGCTGCGACGGCTTGTCTATGAAGACGAACTGACCGGGCTGCCGAACATGCGCAGGTTCAGGGAAGAGATCCGCCGGCGCCTGCAGGACCAGATTCCGTTCATGGTCTGCTACATCGACCTGGACCGGTTCAAGCTGGTGAATGACCGATATGGGCACGAGACGGGAGACCTGCTGCTGAAAAGTGCCGGGCTGAGGATCGACCTGGCGGCAGGAGAAGGGGCGGGCGTATACCGCAAGGGCGGAGACGAGTTTCTTTTATTGTCGGAGGATGTCGGGTCGGCAGAAAATATTTTGGAGCGCCTGCACCTGGCATTCCGTTCCCCGTTTCAGGTGGGGGATCAAACGCTGATGATCGGAATCAGTGCGGGATATTCGGTTCACCCGGACAACGGACGGGATGAAGACAGATTGCTGCACCTGGCGGATCTTCGGATGTATTCGGCCAAGCGGCAAAAACGTGCGGCCGGCATGTCTTTTGGCGAAACCGGCCGTTTACCGCAACAGGGCCGGTTGGGGGCGGAATGACGGCGATATCCGTCAACCCGTCCAAGCCATCGGAAGTATGAATCACTCAAAGCCAGAAGGGAGATCAAATGATGATGTCAGAAAAGAAGAGACCGGTCAGGATTGTGCTGGAAATCACTGCCGCACTGGCCATCGTCGGGGCGGCCGCCGTTTTGCTTGGCGGTCATCTTGAAAAGCTTGTCCTGTTCCTCCTGCTTTCGCTGTTTGTGATGCTGTTTTCACTGAAATACGGCATTTTTGCAGGGATTGCGACATTTGGCCTGGCGGTCGCATTCCAGATCGGCCTGGGGCTTTATCGCTCCGAGGATGTGGTGCTTTTCTTTGTTTCGCGCAATTTTATGTTTGAAACGACGTTCCTTGCCGCCGTTGCAGGGATTGCCGGCGTGTTCAGCATGAACCGGAAAGACCGCTTTGCAGACATCAGCGAGCGGCACGACCATTTGGTGAAGGAGAAACAGGAACTGCAGGAGACGGTGAAAGTGCTTGAGGAATCCCGCCAGGAGCTGAAGAGGCGACTGCTGGAGCACGACAGCCATCTCGGAACGATGTATGAGCTGTTCAAGGCGATCAATCACCGTCATCCCGAAATAGTCCTTGACCGTGCACTTGACGTCATGAAGGAGCACTTCGGGGCGAAGGATGCAGCCGTTTACTATGTGGACAAAACCAAATCCGTTCTCCGGCTGAAAGTGGACACAACCGGCCGGTCGGGGATTTACAGGACAACGATCCGGGAAGAGAAGCCGCCGGTGCTCAGGAAAGCGCTGGCAGAAGAGTTCCCGCAGTTCAGATCTGCGGAGGACCCGGCGGATGCACCGTTTCTCGCAGGACCGGTGAAGGTAAGCGGAGAGATCCGTTTCATGCTCGTGGCCGGCCCGTTGCCGTTTGACGCGGTTTCCAGCCAGCAGTTCGACCTGTTTGTCTGGTTCGTCAAATGGCTTGGAGAGCGTATGGAGTCCGCGGATGAGTGGATGGAAAGCAACGGGGAGCGGATGCATCCCGGAACGGCCATCTACTATTCCACAGAAGTTCCATTTCTCCGGCAGCTGTGTGAAAACCGCCAGAAAAAATATGGGGTTCCCTACACATACAGTGAAATACCGGCGGATGGCCTGTCCATTTATGAAGTTCAGGAGGCGGTCGGAAAGCGGGTCCGTGAGCTCGTCAAAGTGGACATTGTCGCATTCGATGAAAAACGGAAAGTCGTCCATCTTCTCCTGCCCAATACAAACAAAGAGGAGGAACAGCTGGTGCTGGAACGGGTGCAGCAAGGCATTAAACATTGGAAGGAAGGCATCCTGCTATGAACCTTGCCGTTTTGTACTTCGGCTACGCGGCCGCCGTCCTCCTGGTCGCCCGTTTGGCCATGAAGCATCAGCCGCCCGGGAAAAAAGGATTGCTTCTTTATCTGGGGATCCTTTCCGTCATATTTCCGGTTGCCGGCCTGGCCTTTTCATTGTGGGCCTGGCACAGCCGGGACAAAAAAACGGGGCAGGAAGACTGGTTTGAGGAGTATGAACGCTATGTCCATTACAAGGCGGACAATCTCACCCGGCTCCGGGTGCGGGCGACATCGGATCTTGAGCTCATACCAGTCGCCTCGGCACTCCGGTACAAGGAAAACAAAATCCACAAGCGGCTGATCAGTGAAATGGGTGAAAGTCCGATGGGGAAGCGGGGGCAGCTTCTGAAGGAGGCGGTCCGGCATGAGGACTATGAAACGGCACATTATGCAGCCACCATGCTGAACACGTTCCAAAGCCGGTTTGAGCAGCGCGTCCGCATGCTGACTGCAGGTCTTTCCGGAGATCCGACGACTTATGTCCGCCTCGCGGAAACATACGCCGATCATATCGAGAGCGGATTTGTGACGGACAATCAGGAACAGGAACTCATCGGCGCGTACCGGTCGCTGCTGGAGGAAGCCGCCGGCCGTTTTCCGCAGCAACCCGAGTTCGCCCGGCTCGAAGCAGACCAGCTGGTCCGGGACGGAAAGGTGGAGCAGGCATTCCTCGTTTATCAGTCACTCCTGGGGGCTCACCAGGCGTATGCCCCCGCATATGAAGGGGCCATCCGGTGTCTTTATGAAATGAAAGATTGGACGTCGCTTTATCAAATCGTGGAACTGGCCGACGAAAGAGGGATCGGGCTCTCAGACCGATATCGGCAGTTTGTCAAAGGAGTGTCATGAGAAGGTGAAAAAGTATGCGCTCGTCTGGATCGGACTGTTGCTCATCATGACGATCGGCTCGATATTGTTTTTCCGGTCTGAAATCTTCCTTGCGTCCATGGCACCGGTTTCCGATGAAGACGGACAGGAGGTGGCAATTCTTTCGACGGAGTATGAAGGAACCGGAAATACGCTTCGGCTTTACGTGGTGGAAGGGGAAGACCGGATGGCGGAGGATTTTGCCGGTCAGCTGGATTATGCCGCCCGTTATTCCCGGATTAAACTCGAACGGGCCTCACCCGGGGAAATCGCCGGGATCGAGCCGGATCCATACACGGGGCTGCTGGTCAGCGGCACGGCCATCAATGAATTGGACGTGCCGGCAATCAGGCGGTTTGCAGAGCTCGGCGGCCGGGTGTTCATCGCAAACAGCTTTTACTTCTCGAAAGAGTGGGAGGAACTGCTCGGCGTGGAAACCCGGGGCGGCTATGAAAGTTTCAAGGGCATGACATTCAATCGGGAACTGTTCCCGGGATATCCGGATTTCCCCGCGGACACCGAAGCCTTTACGCACAGCAGCATTCAAGTCAACCTGAAAGACACGGCGGACGTCTGGATCGAAGCGGAAGGAAATCCGGTTTTTTGGATGAATCCGGTCGGCGAAGGCAAGGTCGGCATGTGGAATTCGGCAATCCTGACCGGTAAAATGTCGCGCGGCCTCATGATTCAGTCGCTGTCGGTGCTGTTTCCGGCATTCGTTTCGTCGCAGGCCGGAACAGAAGTGGTTTATATTGATGATTTCCCGGCTCCGGTCCCTGCCGGCACGCTGGAAGGCACCAACCTGCTGGATCAAACCGTGTCGGTCCGGGATTTCTACAAACATTACTGGTGGCCCGACATTGAAGCGATGATGGATAAGTACGGCATCAAACTGACGAGCGGCTCCATCATCACTTATGAAGATGAGGTCAACGGACCGTTCAAGAATATGGAGGACAGCATCCGGCAGCCTTATGTATATTACGGCCGCAGCCTGCTCCGGCAGGGGGGCGAAATCGGCTATCACGGTTACAACCACCAGCCGCTCGTCCTCAAAAACACCCATGTGGATCCTCAGCTCGGCTACAATTACTGGCCGGACGAAAACAGCATGCGCCGTGCAGTCCGCGAGCTGAAGGGGAACGTCGAAACCTTCTTCCCGAAGCAGACGATTGAAACATACGTCCCTCCGTCGAACATCATCGATGAAACGGGCATCCGTGTGCTCGCAGAGGAGCTGCCGGAGCTCCGGACGATCGCATCGCTTTATATCGGCTCCTCCCAAAACGGCAGTCTGATCCAGGAATTTGAATATGACGGGACTTACGAAAACGTGTTTCATTATCCGCGGGTTACAAGCGGCTATTCACTGAGTCTCACAGACCAGTTCCAGATGGCGGATGTCATGGCACATGTGGGGATCGTCTCCCACTTTGTCCACCCCGATGATGTGCTCGACGATTACCGTTCGGACGGGCGGACGTGGAAGGAACTGTCGGGTGACTATGAAGACTTGCTGAAAAATGTCCGGACATGGTACCCGCAGCTGAAGAGCGTCACGCAGAAGGAAGCGACGGCAGCGATGAAGGCTTATCTTCAGTCGGACGTCGAGGCGACTTTCTCGGACGGGATGATTTCCATCGCCTGCAAAGGAGTTCCCGAAACAGCTTCCTTGCTGATCCGGCTCGAGGACGGAAAAGGGCTGAAGACCGGGGAGTTTGAGGAGGCGGAAGTGTTGGAGGCGGCGGAAGGGCTGTATTCCGTCCGGATGAAGAAACCGGCGGCCGAGCTGGAAATCCTGGAGGTGGAACGATGAAAGTCGGCATAGTGGCAGAAGGAAGCTATCCGTTCGTCAGCGGGGGCGTGGCTTCCTGGATCCAGACGATGATGAAGCAGATGCCCGAACACCAATTTGTAATTTACGCCATCGTCCCCCGGCATGAACCGGATGAAGAGATGAAGTATGAGCTTCCGGACAATGTGGCCGGCGTGGAAATCATCCCGCTTGAAAAGACGGAGACCGTGCGGAAACGATCAGAAGTGAAACTGACCGCGGAGGAGTGTGGGATACTGGAAGATTGGTTTTCTTTCCGTTCGACGGGCGCGGGGGCGCTGAAGATTTTGCAGGATCGCAGCAAAGTGGGAAGCGGCACTTCCTTTCTCGACAGCGAGGTGTTTTACTCGATCGTGAAAAGCTGTTACCGCCTTGAGGACGGGAGCGCGTCGTTCCTGGATTATTTGTGGATGATGAGAGCGATGTACAAGCCGGTCCTGGCGCTGCTTCAGGAAGAGCTGCCGGAAGTGGACTTGGTCCATGCAGTGTCGACCGGCTACGGCGGTCTGCTTGGAAGCGTATTGTCGATGCGGTTCGGCTGTCCACTCATCTTGACGGAACACGGTCTGTATACCCGGGAGCGGGAAGAGGAGATCATCCAGGCGGATTGGATCCCGCCGATCTGCAAGGACAGATGGATCCGGTTTTTCCGTCAGCTTTCCGAAGAGGCCTACGGACAGGCGCACCGGGTGATTTCACTGTTCGAGCGCAACCGGGCATTCCAGCTTGAAGGCGGCGCTTCTCCGGATTCACTCGAAGTCGTCCCGAACGGCGTGGACTTGTCCGTCTATGAAAATTTAAGAAAACCGCGGCCGGAAGAGAGAATGGTCATCGTGTCGGTGCTCCGGGTCGTGCCGATCAAAGACGTGAAGACGATGATTTATTCTGCTTGGCTGCTGAAAAAGCGCGGAGTGCCGTTTGAGTTCCATCTGGTTGGACCAAGGAAGGAAGACCCGCTTTATGCGGAAGAATGCGCGGAGCTGATCGCCCGGCTGGAGCTGTCGGACGAAGTGTTCCTGACCGGACCCGGTGACGTGCAGGCGTATTTGAGGCAGGCGGATGTGCTTGTGCTGACAAGCATTTCAGAAGGGCAGCCGCTCGCCATGCTCGAGGGGATGGCGGCGGGCATCCCTTGGGTGACCACGGATGTCGGCTCATGCAAAGAGCTGATCGAGGGAACGGAAGCGGATCCGTTCGGCCCGTGCGGCTTCTGCGTGCCGCCCGTGTCGCCGGAAGCCGTGGCGGACCGGCTCGCCTGGTTCTTTGACCATCCGGAGCAGCTGCATGTATACGGTGACGCGGGCCGGGAGCGGATCCGGGCCTATTACCAGCTTCACGAAGTCGTCTGGCGCTACCAGCAGATTTATCTGGATGCCGCGGGGAAAAGGAGGGAGACGCATGGCGGGAATCGGGTTCCAGCTGCAGAAAATGTTTAAGGATGACCACTTCTCAAGCAATGCAAAGGCATACGGCTACACGGCGATGGTCACGGCCGGCCCGTGGCTCGTCGTTCTGGCGACGCTGCTCATCATCCAGCGGATTCTGCCATTCTCGAAGACCGCGGATTTCGACGGGCGGCTCGTCGTCGCCTCGATTTCCTATTGTTTTATCTTCTCGCAGATCATTTTCGGCGCACTGCAGCTGATCGTCACGCGGTATGTGTCCGACCGGCTCTATGAACGGGACACAAAATCGCTGTTTTCCGTTTTTCTCGGCGCGCTGATCGTGCAGGGGGCCGCGGCTCTCCTGCTTTGGCTGGTGTTCTGCCTGTGGTCCGTCCTGCCGGGGATGTACAACCTGTTGCTGCTGTTCCTTTTCATGTCGCTTCTCATCATCTGGACACAATCGGTGTTCCTGACAGCCGCCAAGCAATACATGACGATTGTCCGGGCGTTCGTGACGGGCGGCGCAACCGCGGTCCTGCTGACGATCCTGCTCAGCATCACGACGATTCCGGACAGGCCGTTTTTGTATGAGGGGCTCGTCGTTCTGGCTTTCCTTGCCGGCATGATGGTCACGGCCTTGTTCCTTTCCCGGATGCTGATCGGGATGTTCCCGGAATGGGGAACGCGGGATCTGTTCAAGTTTCTGTCCTACATCGATGTGTTTCCGCATCTGATGTGGACGGGCCTTCTGTACAATGCGGGACTGTGGGTGTGCAACATCATGATCTGGTTCGGGGCGGGAAGCACGCTCATCGCCGGGACGTTCAAGGTGCATCTGCAATACGACACCGCCATTTTTCTGGCATATTTGACGATCATCCCGACGTATATGTTCTTCGTGGTGTCCATCGAAACCCGATTTTATGAGAAATATAAGCGGTATTACGGCCTGATCAACAACGGGGGAAGCCTCGGTGCGATCGAGCAGGCGATGAAGGACATGCAGGGCACACTCGCGGGGGAGATCAAGCGGCTGATCCGCAACCAAAGCATCGTGACGTTCGCCGCCATTTTGCTGACGGTTCTGTTGTTCTTCAACTATGGCCATGACAGCGACTTTTTGTTCATGAGGCTGTTCGGCTATGTCGGCGCCTTTTCCAATGCGCTGCTGCTCGTCAATATTTTATTGATGCTTTACTTTGAGGACCGGAAAGGGGCCTTCCGGTCGGCGGTGATCTTTTTCATCATGAATGCAGTGCTGACCTACATTCTCCTGCCGACCGGCGAGAGCAACTACGGACTCAGTTTTGCAACCGGTTCTTCCATCGCGTTCATCTACTCGCTGAACCGCCTGATGAACCTGATGGATTCGATTGAATACCATGTATTCACGCCGACGCAGCCAAAGGGCGCTGCCGGCTTCTTCACGAGGTGGTCGGTGCGTCTGAGCGAGCGGTTCAACCAGTAGGCTGGAAAAGCGGGCGGCCCGGCCTCCGGATGGGGAAACCGGTCGGGGTGATCCGCTTCCCCGGCGAATGAAATTTTCCTGCCCGTCTTGTTCGGGGATTTGCCGTTCAGCCGTCCGGGTAATGAAAGCCAAACAGCCGGGCGGCAGACGGCGGCATCCGCAAGCCGATGCGGGAACTCGATACTGGAGGAGGAACCGTTCATGCACTGCACGGGAATACCGGGATTGCTGGCTCTCTTTTCTTCACTTTGGCTTTACGGGAGCGGGGCGGGTGAGGTTCAGTTGAATGGAATGATGGACGGGGCACCGTCCTATAAGATTTATTACGGCGAAGCGGATCCGCATGCGATTGACGTCTTGTCCCACTATGGACTTGCCATCATCGAACCGGACGCCTTCACGGAAGAGCAGGTCCATGAACTCCAGCGACGCGGTACCCGGGTGCTCGGCTATGTGAGCGTCATGGAACTTGAGGAACCGCTCGCCGGACAGGTGAATGAAACCGACTTTCTTCTTGATAAAGGCAAGCGCTGGTACATCAAAAAGTGGGACACCTATATGATGGATATTCGCGAAGCCCATTACCGGGATGTCGTCATGGGGAAAGTGAGAAAACAGGTTGCCGGCAAAGGGATGGACGGCGTGTTTTTTGATACTGCGGGCAATATCGATGATTACTTCATGAAGAAAAAGGCCCTCCAGTCGGAGCTGCGTGAAGGCTACATGGAATTGCTTCGGCAGGTCGGCGGGGAGTTTCCGGATCTGTACATCATGCAGAACTGGGGATTCGGGACGGTCAAAGCCGGCTCGCTCGAGTACATCGACGGCGTCATGTGGGAAGACTTCGGCAAATGGGACATCATGTGCGATGAATGGTCCCGGGAATGGATCGCCTACTTCCGATCCAAGCAGGACCGGCTCGATCTGCTGACGGTCACAAAAGACAGGGCTTCCTACGAGTACAGCCGGTCGCTCGGCTTCCTTCCGACATTTAACCAAAATGATATTTATGATGATCTGTAAGATTTGTGCACGGGGCAACCGGTCTTGGTTTGTCCCTTTTTTATTGCAGTGGGAGGCGGGGGCGGCTCGGACGGATTGGGCTGTGAACAGGAGGGATCGGGCATTGCGTCGTACAGGTGGTGTGCCGGACCGGACCATCTCAACTTTCTCCTGCCATCTGGCCGACTTTTGACCGGAAGAGCCTTTCGCCCTAATCAACTTCCTCTTTGTCGAAATTTGTTTAAGAGTTTTTTAAGTGATTAGGCCTATTCTATGAAAAAGGCGGGTAGAAAAGTAGGAGGAATCCTCTTTCTTTTTCGCCGGGATGAGGAGGAGAAGGAATGAAAGTACTGATCACCGGTGGGTATGGTTTTATCGGTTCTCACATCGCGGAGCGGTTCCACAAGGAAGGCCACGGCATTTTCATCATTGATGATTTATCGGCAGGCGAGACAAAGAATATCGGGTTTCCCCACAGTTCGCTGATCTGCGGGATAGAAGACGACAGCTGCGAGGATTTCTTTAGAACCCATTCATTTGACGCGGTGATTCACTGTGCGGCGCAGACGAGTGTGCAGTACTCGATCAGCAGCCCGAAGAAGGACGCCGAGACGAATGTGCTCGGGCTGGTCAATATGTTGGACCTTTCAACAAAATACGGGGTGAAGAAGTTTGCCTTCTGCTCGTCGGCCGCGGTGTACGGGGACAATCCGAACCTTCCGCTGAAGGAAACGGAGACGCCGGATCCCCTTTCCCCTTACGGCATCAGCAAGATGAACGGAGAGTTTTATTGCCTGAAGTGGGCGGAGCTCTACGGAATGGAGGCGCTCGTTTATCGTTTTTCGAATGTGTACGGACCGAGACAGCAAATCAGCGCGGAAAGCGGCGTGATCACCATCTTTGCAGAAAAGCTACTCGCCGGGGAGCCGATCACCGTATACGGGGACGGCAGGCAGACACGAGATTTCGTCTATGTGGGCGATGTTGCCGAAGCCATGTACCGGGGGATCATGGATCATTTGAGCGGCGTTTACAATCTTTCCGGAAACACCGAAACGACGATCCGGGAGCTGATCGGCATGATGGCCGGCAACTCTCCGGAAGTCCCGATTGTCTATGAAACGGAAAGAACCGGGGATATCCGCCAATCCAGGCTGGATCACCGCAAACTGAAAAAAGCGCTCGGCTGGGTGCCTTCCACTTCTCTGGAAGACGGCCTTGCGAGCCTGGCAAGCGCCAATGCAGAGCGGATGGCTTTTCGAACTCATATGGAATCCTCATCCGGGGGAAGCAAAGAATTGCCGGTATGACAAACACCCGCTGCCTGCCGTACAGCGGGTGAGATTTAAAACGGGCAGTCAGGCTTTGCTGAGCAGCCTGTAAAGTTCCGTCAGCCGGGCATCCGGGTCGATGCCGAGTTCTTCATCGAGGAGGCGGACGTGCTGTTCATACAGCCTGAGCGCCTCCATCCGGTTGCCCTGCTGGACAAGGACGAGCATCCGGTTTCTGATGCTCCGGTCCAGATAAGGATCGTGAATCTGCTGCAGATGCAAATACTCCAAAGCGCGCTCCAGATCTTCCTCCTGGTAAAAATCGATCAGACGGTCCAGCAGTACGATGACCTGCCGGTGAATATCTTCGGCTTGCTTGGTTGCCCACGGATAGGCTTCCTGCTCGAAAAGACGGCCTTTGTAGGCTCCGACCGCTTTTTCCATGGAACGGATTCCGGTGTCTTCGGCGCTGGCCGCGCGGATCAGATCCAAATCCAGCTCAAGCGGGCCGGGGGTCAGCGTGTAACTTTGTCCCGAAAAACTGATGGCCCCCGGGTGACCCGCCTGCTCCAGTGTTTTTCTCAAGTGGGACAAGCAAGTATGTAAATGGATTTTCGCTTTTTTGTATTGTTGCTCGGGCCAGAGGGAGTCGATTAAAACATCCCGATGGACCGGGATGTTGCGCTGAACAATCAGGAAGGCGAGGAGTTCCTTGACCTTAGCGGTTTTAAAGGCAAGAGGACGGCCTCCATAAAAGGCGCGGAACTCGCCGAGCGTGGTGATGCAAAGAGGATTCGGAGCCGGAGCCGGCCGTGCGGATTCCCTCGCATCTGCCACCTTCCCTTTTAAACGGGCAACGGTCTTGTTCAGGCGGCCGGTTGTAACCGGTTTCAGAATATAGTCGATCGAGTCGAGCTCAAACGCCCGCACTGCATATTCTGAATGGCCCGTCACGAAGACGATCTGCATGTCCGGGACCCGGTGCAAAATCTCTTCGGCCAAATCCAGTCCGCTGACAGGTCCCATTTCAATATCGACGAATGCTGCTTCGGCTGCATCCCTTTCCAGATTTCCGAGCAGTTTCGCGGGATCGGTATAGGTATTGATGATTTCTATCTTGCCGGTCTCCGACAATTTTCGGCTCAGCGTCGTAAGAGCCAGTTTTTCGTCATCGATCAAGACAGCACGGATCAATGGAAACGCCCCCGATCACAGATGGAGTGTTCAATATGTTCAGTATACATGAGTGAGAGAGAAAAATAAGGAAAAGACGGTATCGAACAGGATAACGGTTCATCGCCTTGGGATTATATGAGCGACCGCCTATGCGGAGCGGTGGAGGGGGAAAGGAGCAGACGAGCGGTGAAACGGTTTTTCTTCATCTTCCTGTCCGCGGTCATTATTCTTCTGACGTTTCTTGAACTGGCCGGAGATCGGTCCCGCCATCCGGAAGTCCCTGTCCGGGAAGGACAAGCCGCTGCAAACTGGGCACCCGGCGACCGGCCGGTGGCACTCAATGGGGAGTGGGCGTTTTATGACGGCGAATTCGTTGATCCGAAGCGTCCTCCCGAAAATTCCCGAGCGGACCGGCTTGCCCGGGTTCCCGAAAAAAGGTTCAGCGGCAATAACGGATTCCACGAGGGGACATTCCGCATTTTGATCGACGTTGGGCGTGACGGATATTTTGGTTTGAAGATCGGGTCCATCCGGCAGGCCAGCCGGGTGTACATCAACGGATTTCCGGCAGGCGATCTTGAAGGGGCCCGGAGCGAAGCGGAGGCGTCGTTCAAGGAAGGACCCTACATGGCATTCGGGAAAAGTGAGGACGGAAAGCTGGACGTGATCATCCACGCCAAAAACAACGGTCTCGGAAACGGAATGTTCGTCCGCCCGATTCTCTTTGGGGGAACGGAAGCGATTGTCCTTCAAAGCACCCGTTCCAAAGTTCAGGATGGAATGATCACCGGCGGTTTTTTCCTGCTAAGCCTGATCGTCCTGCTGCATTATCTGATCGGGAGAAGAGAAGTGCATGAACTGTTTTTCGCCCTTTTTTGTCTGGTGCTCGGCGTGTATGTTGCGACGGTCGAAGAACGGCTGGTCTATACCGTGATTCCGGAACTTTCCCCGTTCGTCCTTATCAGCGTGCAGATGAGCGCACTGGTGCTGTCCACGATTTTGTACGCTTTGTTTATTGAGCGGCTGTTTATGGGGAGGACAGGCTCGCGACGGGGGACTGCGCTCATTCTCTTGCTCACCGGTTTTGCTGTTTTGCCATTGGTGCCCGGTTTTACGGAATTTACCATGCAGAAATTCCCGATCCGTGTGAATCTGGGTGTGATCTTGTCGATCCTTGCCGGTGGATATGCATATGCCATCGTGGCGATGGTGAAGGCTTTCACGAAGAAGAAAATCGGAGCGGAATATTTGCTCGTCGCAACGGTTGCCTTCAGCTGCTATGGCCTGATGCTGTGGCACAGCTTTTTGACGGGCAAGGCGCTCGGGATGATCCCGCTCCTGTTCTTCGCGTTGATGAGCCTCATGTTTGGCCTCTTCATTGCAGGCAAGCGTCAGCAGGCGATTGACCAATCTGCACGGCTTTCGGACGAGCTGGCCGTGCAGGACCGATTCAAGAGACGCTTCCTTGTCCGGACGGCACACGAAATGGAAGGGCCTCTTTCCGACATGCTGGCGGAAATGGAATCTTTGATGGGCGGCGAGGAAGGGGACTTGAACCGGGCCCAGCAGGAACGTGCCCTCTCCATCGGCAGGAAGGGAAGGCGCCTGCAGCGCGCGATTGAGACATTGAAATACGCAAGTGATGATCAGCCTGTCGGAAATCTGCACCCCGAATCCATCTCGGCCGCGGTGGTACTGGAGATGATCGAAGGAACGGCGGCGATGCTTGAGACGGAGGATTCGGTGCCGATCCGGTTCGAAGTTGAACCGGGTCTTCCGGCGATTTGGGCTGATGAACAAAGCCTCAGACAGGTTCTCTTCCATGTGACTTCATTTGTGCTGAGGACGACGGAAAAGGGAGAGATCCGCGTCTGCGTGAAAGAGGAGGGGGCGAAGGTGCTTCTTCAAATTACGGGATGTGAGTCTCACCGGCTGGAGACCGCCCGCCTGTTTGATCCGTTTTATCATAGTTCCCGTTCCGGGAAGGCAGACGAAGGAATGGATCTTGGACTTCCGATCGCCAAGCGGCTTGCCGGTCTCATGGGCGGACAGATGACCGCAGCGGACTTGCCGGACGGGAAATGCCGATTCACTTTGGAATTGCCTTCAGCAGTGGGGAACGGAAAGGAAGCGGGAGGCGCGGATCCGGCAATGCGTCCGGCCGTTTTGCCGGCCGGGTGGACAGGCGAGGGCAGTTCGGGTATCCAGGTGTTGCTTGTTGATGGCAGTCCGGAACGGCTCGGCAGGTTCCGAAGGCTGCTGGAAGGGGAAGGGCACCGGGTATTTACCGTGCAAAGCGGAATGAATGCCATTGCGGAGCTGCGGCACAGCCGGTTTGACCTTGCCGTTGTCGGCGTCCGCCTGCCCGACCGGTCGGGCTACAGCGTCTCGAAGTGGATCCGGCGGCGCCATCAGGCAATCGAGCTGCCTGTGCTCCTGATTGCTGAATTAAACGAGCTGGTCGGCAGTGCCGCGGCGGACAATGACAGCGTGACGGACTTTGTCTCTCCTGCCGCGGAGGACGCCAAGTTCCTCTCAAGGATCCGTTCGCTGCTGGCGATGAAAAAGACAGTGGAAGCGTCCGTGCAACGAGAGTTGTCCGGCTATCACGGGCAAATCGTCCCGCATTTCCTGTACAATACGCTAAACACCATCATCGGTCTCAGCTACGACGATCCGGACCGGATGAGAGAAGCACTGGAGCATTTGTCTGTGTATTTCAGGACAAAGCTGGACTATCAGAAGCAGCAGGGGCTGGTGACGCTGGAAGACGAAGTGGAACTCGTGCGTTCTTATTTGGCGATCGAGAAGCTTCGCTTCGGAGACCGGCTGACGATTTTCGAGGATGTGGATGAAACCGTGGAATGCATGATTCCTTCCATGACCATCCAGCCGTTTGTCGAAAATGCGATCAAACATGGATTGGCGGGCAAGTCGGCAGGAGCGGAACTGAAGTGGTCGGTGAAGCGCTCCGCGGGCATGGTGGAAATTTGCGTGTTTGACAACGGCGCCGGAATCCCAGATGAACAGCAGAAGGTGCTGCTGGGCGAAGAAACCGGCCGGATCGGCTTCCGCAACCCGATGCAGAAAATCCGTCTGATCGCCAACTCGGAATTCAAGCTCGAGAGCGCGAAAGGAAAGGGGACCCACATTGTCATCCGGCTGCCTGTCGGTGAGGAAACTGTAAAGAGGCGGGAAGTACCCTGCTAGGTCAGTGAGCAGCGGGTCATCGAAGAACCGTGCTGTCCAGCAGATACTGAACATTATATTTTTCCGCGAGGGAACGGATGAACGCCAGCCGTTCTCTTTCATTTTGTCCGGAACCGTTCTGCTGAAGGCGGCTGTATTCCTCGCGTTCCTCCGGGGTGGCTGTTTTTTTGAAATACCCCCACATGTGCTGGAAGGCATTCGTCCGGGAACCGGCGGTCGGCGGTGTTTGTTTGGCTTCATTGATGAGCTGATCCAGTTGGACGGGCGTGCAATCCCCCTTCAGCGCTTCGCGGATCTTTTCATAGTGTGCCTGACTGTGGTACATCACCAGGTACTTTTCCTTGCTCCATTTCTTTTCCATATCTCGGCGTTCGGTCATGGGTGAAGGAACTCCTCTCGTTTGAGTGTGGTGTGAAAGCGCTTGGTGGAGATCAGCGGCCGTTATCCCGACATTCGGGAACCGTCTGGCGTTATCCCGACATTCGAGGTTGCTATCCCGACATTCGCGGGCGGTAACCCGACATTCGTGAGGTGAATCCCGACATTCGGTAACCGTCTGGCGTTATCTCGACATTCGAGGGTGCTATCCCGACATTCGCGGGCGGTAACCCGACATTCGTGAGGTGAATCCCGACATTCGGGAACCGTCTGGCGTTATCTCGACATTCGAGGGTGCAATCCCGACATTCGCGGGCGGTAACCGGACATTCGTGAGGTGAATCCCGACATTCGGGAACCGTCTGGCGTTATCTCGACATTCGAGGGTGTTATCCCGACATTCGCGGGCGGTAACCGGACATTCGGGCGGTCAATCCCGACATTCGGGAACCGTCTGGCGTTATCCCGACATTCGAGGGTGTTATCCCGACATTCG
>NZ_JBHLWY010000035.1:0-15436 GCF_042432615.1 Bhargavaea ullalensis | reverse complement strand
ACGGATCCCGGCCTGAACCGTACGGAACCCGGCTTGAGTCGTACGGATCCGTCCCCGAGTCGTACGGGCTGAGTCACCCGGCGCCCGGATGCGGCCGAGTCGTACGGATCCCGGCCTGAACCGTACGGATCCCGGCTTGAGTCGTACGGATCCGTCCCCGAGTCGTACGGGTTGAGTCACCCGGCGACCGGATGCGGCTGAGTCGTACGGAACCCGGCTTGAACCGTACGGAACCCGGCTTGAGTCGTACGGATCCGGCCCCGAGCCGTACGGATCCGCTCTCCGCCGCTCATTCCGAAAAGAATCACCCATGATGTCCCTTTTCAGGGGCATCATTTTCTTCTGCTGTTGTATAATGTAGGAAAGCCCGCCGAGGGAGGTTTTGCCGGTTGAAGCTCTCTATCCATATCTTCATCATGCTCGTCCTGGTGGTCGCCACCGTCCTGCTGTACAACCATGGTCTGGCGGCGATTCCGCTGATCCTGCTGTCCGTCCAGCTTTTCTGGCTCACTTTCCGCGGCATGCGGCTGCTGAAAAAACAGACATGAGGGTGGCATGGGAATGCCCGGATTGTATATAATGGGGATTATGCCACCGTATGCAGAAAGGACGTGCGCCTGATGAACCTGAACCTCCAAGAACTGACGAAAGAACAATTGAAAGAAGAAGCATTCATAGATCTTGCCTATGCCCTCCTTGAGGAACGCCGAGAGCCGATCCCGTTTGAAGGACTGATGGCGGAACTGAAAAAGCTGCTCGGACTGTCGGAAGCCGAAATGAAAGAACGCCTCGTGCGTTTTTACACGGACTTGAACATCGACGGGCGCTTCCTGGCGCTCGGAGACGGCCGCTGGGCACTTCGTGAATGGTACCCGGTCGACAAGATCGAGGAAGAAACCGCGCCGGTCGTGAAGACGCGCAAGAAAAAGGCGAAGGCGAAAGTCGTGGATGAAGACGACGAAGAAGACGAGGATCTCCTGGCGGACGACGAAGAAGACTTCGACGACGAGGACCTCGATGAGTTTGCCGACGACGAAGAAGAAGACTTTGACCTCGATGAAGAAGACGAAGAAGAAGAGGAAGAGGATGTCGATCTTGATGAAGACCTCGACCTTGACGAAGAGCTCGAAATCGATGAAGAGGATGAAGAAGAAGAGGAAGAATAAACTTGACTTCTTCCTTGCCCCGGGTTTATGATTTATTCGGGCTCCTGAATTAGGAGATAGTAAATGTGCGTATGCGCTCCCCTGCAGAACGGCTTGCAGGGGAGCGTTTTTTGTTTTGGCAACCAAGGGAGGAAAATCGAACATGACAAAGTATATTTTCGTTACAGGCGGCGTTGTTTCGTCGCTCGGCAAAGGAATCGTGGCAGCTTCACTCGGCCGTCTCCTGAAAAACCGCGGCCTTGCCGTGACCATCCAGAAATTTGACCCGTACATCAACGTGGACCCGGGTACGATGAGCCCGTACCAGCACGGGGAAGTATTCGTGACGGAAGACGGCGCGGAGACGGACCTTGACCTCGGCCACTACGAGCGCTTCATCGACATCAACCTGTCGAAGTACTCCGCCGTCACGACCGGCAAGATCTATTCCACCGTTCTTAAAAAAGAACGCCGCGGCGACTACAACGGCGCGACCGTGCAGGTCATCCCGCACATCACGAACGAGATCAAGCAGCGCGTGCTCCGCGCTGGCAAGGAAACGCACGCGGACGTCGTCATCACGGAAATCGGGGGAACCGTCGGCGACATCGAATCCCTGCCGTTCCTGGAAGCCATCCGTCAGCTCCGCAGCGACCTCGGCCGAGATGAAGTCATGTACATCCACTGCACGCTGATTCCATTTATCCATGCAGCCGGCGAAATGAAGACCAAGCCGACGCAGCACAGCGTCAAGGAACTCCGCGGCCTCGGCATCCAGCCGAATCTCATCGTCGTGCGCACCGAGCAGCCGGTTCCGCAGGACATGAAAGACAAGATTGCGCTCTTCTGTGATATCCGTCCGGAAGAAGTGATCGAATCCCGCGACGCCGAAACGCTCTACGAGATCCCGCTCGCCCTCCACCGGCAGGGGATGGATGACCTGGTCCTCGATCATCTGCGCATCATCGCCCCCCAGCCGGAACTCGGCGAATGGACGAAGCTCGTGGACCAAGTCAAGTCGCTTTCAAAATCGGTGAACATCGCACTTGTCGGCAAATATGTCGAGCTCCAGGATGCCTACATTTCCGTCGTCGAAGCACTGCGCCATGCAGGCTATGCGTTTGACGCGGACATCAACGTCAAATGGATCAACGCAGAAGAGATTTCCGACGAAAATGCGGCCGGACTGCTTGAAGGCATGGACGGCATTCTCGTTCCCGGCGGCTTCGGCGACCGGGGCATCGACGGCAAAGTTGCCGCCGTCCGCTATGCCCGCGAACATGAAATCCCGTTCTTCGGCATCTGCCTCGGCATGCAGCTTGCATCGGTCGAATTCGCCCAGCATGTGATGCACATGGACGGCGCGCACTCGTCGGAGCTCGATCCGTCGACCGCTTTCCCGATCATCGATATCATGCCGGACAAAAAAGACCTTGAAGACCTCGGCGGCACGCTCCGCCTCGGCCTGTATCCGTGCAAGCTCAAGCCGGGCACGAAAGCCCATGAGGCTTACGGTGAAGACCTCGTCTATGAACGCCACCGCCACCGCTACGAATTCAACAACGAATACCGCGATGAATTCGAAAAAGCCGGCTTCGTATTCTCCGGAGTGAGCCCGGACGGCCGTCTCGTCGAAATCGTCGAGTTGCCGAACCACCCTTGGTTCGTCGCGTGCCAGTTCCACCCGGAATTCATCTCGCGCCCGAACCGCCCGCAGCCGCTTTTCCGCGAATTCATCCGTGCCTCGATGGAAAATGCGAACAATTAATCAACGTAAAAAGGTCCTGCCAAACTGCGGCGGGACCTTTTTCTTGTGAATAAAGAACGGACGCTCCGCACAAAATCCGGCGGAATGCCCGTCTCTTCGGTCAATCAAATTCGGTGAGCAGCTCGACATAGTCCAAGCGAACGGCTTCATAGATGAAAAGGCCGGCGAGCGCATGGGGCAGGACGGTCCGGCCGCCCTCGTCATCCGGCAACAGGCCCTTCCTCACGCCGAGTGACACGTAGGCATGCGCAAGATCTGCGAGTTCATTGCCTTCTGCATCCTCGGCTTCCGAGGCGAGCGCCGCAAACGGAATGAACTGTTCAGACAGCCGGCGGGCGAGCGCCAGAGCCTCTTCGTCCGATGCGGACCGGGTGAGGATCCAGACGCGGTCCGCGCTTGTCATGTCCTCTCCGCGGTAGCGGACGGCGCCTTTGAACGGCTCCGCTCCGCGTATTGCGTTCGCGCTCACGGCGCCGAGTTCCCCGAATGCGGCAAAGTAGACCTTTCCCTGTCCGGTCGTCGCCTGGGCGAGCAGCCGGGCGGTCATCCCGATTGCCTCTTCCTCGCTTGATGCAATGCGCTGAAGAAGGCCGGTGATCTGAGTGGTGAGCATTTTCATGGCAATCCCTCCGCCTTCATTATAAAACGGCGGGGCGCGAAAGCACACGAATTACACCGCAATCTGGCGGAAACAATTCAGATTTTTCCTTTGATTTAAAGGGAAATCCCCCTGTATCTCGAATACAAACCAATACTGACTAGGACGGAAGGCGTGATGGGGATGAAGCGGATTTTGGTCGTGGACGATCAGAACGGAATCCGGCTGCTGCTGGCAGAGGTGTTCAGGCGGGAGGGGCACGAAACGGTACTTGCGAAAAACGGATTTGAAGCGCTGGAAAGACTTCGCGAAACGGAGCCCGACTGTGTGCTGCTCGACATGAAAATGCCCGGAATGGACGGCATCGAGGTGCTCAAGGAGATCAAGGCGGCTGCGCCGGCGACCCCGGTCCTCATGATGACCGCATACGGTGAGCAGGAGCAGATTGACGCGGCGAAAGAACTCGGTGCGGCCGATTATTTTACAAAGCCGTTCGACATCCACGAATTGCGGACGGCCGTCAACGAACTCCTCGGATGAACGGGCAGGCAGTGGCGGACACTGCCTGTTTTTGTTATGATGGGAGAGTGTATGAAAGATTGAAAAACAGCAATTCCTATATTCGAAGGAGGAATCCCAGATGGCACTTGTCTCCATGACTGAAATGCTGAAAAAAGCGAAGAACGAAGGCTATGCAGTCGGGCAATTCAACATCAACAACCTCGAATTCACCCAGGCGATCCTGGAAGCGGCCGAAGAAGAGAAATCCCCGGTCATCCTCGGCGTCTCCGAAGGGGCAGGAAAATATATGGGCGGCTTCAAGGCGGTCGTCCCGATGGTGAAAGGCCTCATGGAATCGTACGGGACAACCGTGCCGGTCGCCATCCACCTCGATCATGGCTCGTCGTTTGATAAATGCAGGGAAGCGGTGGAGGCCGGGTTCACGTCGGTCATGATCGACGCCTCGTCCAAGCCGCTTGAAGAAAATATTTCGATCACGTCCGAAGTCGTCGAATTTGCGCACAAGCACGGCGTGTCCGTCGAAGCCGAACTCGGTGTCGTCGGAGGACAGGAAGACGATGTGGTCGCGGACGGCGTCATCTATGCCGATCCGAAGGAATGCGAGGAACTCGTCAGCAAGACCGACATCGACTGCCTGGCACCCGCGCTCGGCTCGGTCCACGGCCCGTACAGAGGCGAGCCGAACCTCGGCTTCAAGGAAATGGAAGAGATTTCAAAGCAATCCGATCTTCCGCTCGTTCTGCACGGCGGCACCGGCATCCCGACAAAGGATATCCAGCGCGCCGTCTCGCTCGGCACGGCGAAGATCAATGTCAACACCGAAAACCAGATTTCCGCGACGAAAGCCATCCGCGAAGTGCTGAACAACGACCCGGATGTCTACGACCCGCGCAAATACCTCGGGCCGGCACGCGAAGCCATCAAGGAAACAGTCAAAGGCAAGATGCGTGAATTCGGTTCTTCGGGGAAAGCTTAAGGAAGCAGGATGGAAAAGGAGCGGCGCCCGGGCGGCACCCTCCTTCTTTCCGTTCATCAATCGGTACACGGGAGGAACAGACCACTATGAAATTTTTCATCGATACAGCCAACTTTGACGAAATAAAAGAAGCCCATTCATGGGGCATCCTGTCAGGCGTGACGACAAACCCGTCGCTCGTGGCAAAAGAAAATGTCGCATTCCATGACCGCCTGAAAGAAATTGCGGAACTCGTTCCGGGATCCGTCAGCGCGGAAGTCATTTCAACCGACGCAGAAGGCATGATCCGCGAAGGGCGTGAACTTGCGGCCATCGCTCCGAACATCACGGTCAAACTGCCGATGACGGAAGAAGGTCTGAAAGCCTGCTCGACTTTCGCCAAGGAAGGCATCAAAACGAACGTCACGCTCATCTTCAGTGCCAACCAGGCGCTTCTTGCCGCACGCGCCGGTGCCACTTACGTGTCCCCGTTCCTCGGACGCCTGGACGACATCGGACAAAACGGCATGGACCTGATCGCAACAATCGCCGAAATCTTCTCGATCCACGGCATCGACACGGAAATCATCGCCGCATCAATCCGCCATCCGCAGCACATCACGGAAGCCGCTTTGAACGGTGCGCATATCGCCACGACGCCGCTGAAAGTACTCAAGCAAATGTTCCACCATCCGCTGACAGACAAAGGCCTCGAGGCGTTTCTCGCTGACTGGAACCGCCGCTCGGCCGAATGAGCCGACGATGCAGAACGAGGGGAAATGAATGGACGTATATAAAATTAACGGCGGACGGGAACTAAAGGGCACGGTGAAAGTGAGCGGTGCGAAAAACAGCGCGGTTGCACTCATCCCGGCCTCGATTCTGGCCGGATCCGAAGTGACGATCGAAGGCCTGCCCGAAATCGCCGACGTGCTGACGCTGAAGCTGCTGCTCGAGGAAATCGGAGGCGTCGTCTCGTTTGAGGGCGGGACGATGAAAGTTGACCCGGCCGGCATGATCGCGATGCCGTTGCCAAACGGCAATGTGAAGAAACTCCGGGCGTCTTATTATCTGATGGGCGCCATGCTTGGCCGCTTCGGCCGCGCAGTCATCGGGCTGCCCGGCGGCTGCCATCTCGGCCCGCGCCCGATCGACCAGCACATCAAAGGATTCGAAGCGCTCGGTGCGGCGGTGACGAATGAGCACGGATCGATTTATCTGCGAGCGGACAAGCTCCGCGGCGCGAAAATCTATCTGGATGTTGCAAGTGTCGGCGCGACGATCAACATCATGCTCGCCGCCGTGTTGGCAGAAGGGCGCACCGTCATCGAGAACGCGGCGAAAGAGCCGGAGATCATTGATGTCGCGACGCTCCTGTCGAACATGGGCGCGAATATCAAGGGAGCCGGCACGAACGTCATCCGGATCGACGGCGTCGAGTCGCTGTCGGGCACGACCCACACGATCATTCCGGACCGCATCGAGGCGGGCACTTATATGATCATGGCCGCCGCGGCGGGCGGAGGCGTCACGATTGACAACGTCATCCCGTTCCACGTCGAAGCCCTGACCGCGAAGCTGCGTGAAATGGGCGTCGGCGTCGTCGAGGAGGAAGAACGGATCTTCATTCCAAAAACGGAAAAACTGACGTCGGTCGATGTGAAAACGCTCGTCTATCCCGGTTTTCCGACCGATCTGCAACAGCCGTTCTCGGTGCTGCTCACCCAGGCGGCGGGCTCGTCCGTCGTCACCGATACGATTTATTCCGCCCGGTTCAAGCATATCGACGAACTCCGCCGGATGAATGCCTCTGCAAGAGTCGAAGGCCGTTCCGCGATCATTTCCGGACCGACTGATCTCCAGGGCGCCTCCGTCCGCGCCTCCGACCTCCGCGCCGGGGCCGCCTTGATCCTGGCCGGTCTGCTGGCCGAAGGGGAAACGGAAGTGCAGGAGATTCACCACATCGAACGCGGATACTCGAACATCGTCGAGAAGCTGAGAGGGCTCGGCGCGGACATCCGAAAAGAGCGGATTCCGGCAGAAGCGGCAGGCGGTGCGGGACGGCCCGGCTGAGCCGGAGCCCGTCTCTTGAGCAACGAATGAACGGACCCCGGACCGGGGAGGAAAGGATGAACAGGATGGAACGCAGTTTATCAATGGAACTTGTACGGGTAACGGAGGCCGCCGCGCTCAATTCAGCGCGCTGGATGGGCCGCGGCCTGAAAAACGAAGCCGACGATGCGGCGACGTCCGCCATGCGGACCGTGTTTGACACGATTCCGATGCAGGGCGTCGTCGTCATCGGCGAAGGGGAAATGGACGAAGCACCGATGCTTTACATCGGCGAAGAACTCGGCACGGGCTCCGGTCCCGCGGTTGACGTCGCGGTCGATCCGCTTGAAGGCACGAACATCGTCGCTGCCGGCGGCTGGAACGCCCTCGCCGTGCTCGCCGTCGCCGATCGCGGCAATCTGCTCCACGCGCCGGACATGTATATGGAAAAACTCGCCGTCGGACCGGAATCGGTCGGCAAAGTCGACATCGACGCGCCGGTCATCGACAACCTCCGCGCCGTCGCCAAGGCGAAAAACAAAGACATCGAGGACGTCGTCGCAACCATTCTCCACCGTGACCGGCACTCGAAAATCATCGAGGAAGTCCGCGCGGCCGGCGCCCGCATCAAACTCATCAACGACGGAGACGTGGCCGGGGCGATCAATACGGCCTTCGACGAAACCGGCGTTGACATCCTGTTCGGATCGGGCGGAGCGCCTGAGGGCGTCATCGCCGCAGTCGGCCTGAAGTGCCTCGGCGGGGAGATCCAGGGCCGCCTCATCCCGTCCAATGACTTGGAGATCGAGCGCTGCAAGAAAATGGGCATCGAAGTGAACACTGTCCTCCGGATGGAAGACCTTGTGCGCGGCGACGACGCCATCTTCGCCGCAACGGGCGTCACAGACGGAGAACTGCTGTCGGGCGTCCAGTTCAAGGGAGCGTATGGTTCGACGCACTCGCTCGTCATGCGCGCGAAATCGGGCACGGTCCGTTTCGTTGAAGGACGCCATTCCCTGAAGAAAAAACCGCACTATGTAATGGAATACTGATTTTACATTCATGCCCGGCGACTGACGCCGGGCATCTCCTTCTTTATCATTCTTCCCTGACTTGGGCGGACCGGCCAAACCCGGCCGGTCGGACGCCCAAACCCCCAACCGAGCGAAGAGAGGTGACCGCCCATGGCGGAAGTGACGCTGGCCGGCCTTCAGGACATGACGCTGAAGGAACTGTACGGCCTCGCACGGAAATTCAATATTTCCTACTACAGCAAGATGACGAAAAAAGAACTCGTCCTCGCGATTTTGAAATCGCGGGCTGAACAGGAAGGGTATTCCTTCATGGAAGGGGTGCTTGAAATCATCCCGACCGAAGGATACGGCTTCCTGCGGCCGATCAACTATTCTTCGAGCTCTGAAGACATTTACATCTCCGCGTCCCAGATCCGCCGGTTCGACCTGCGAAACGGCGACCGGGTGAGCGGCAAGGTGCGCCCGCCGAAGGAGAACGAGCGCTATTATGGGCTTCTTCAGGTGAACGCGGTGAACGGCGAAGACCCCGAAACGGCGAAGGAGCGCGTCCATTTCCCGGCTTTGACGCCGCTATATCCCGACCGGCAGATCAAGCTGGAGACAGAGCAGACCCAGTTGTCGACTCGCATCATGGACCTCGTGTCGCCGGTCGGCTTCGGGCAGCGCGGGCTCATCGTCGCGCAGCCGAAAGCCGGGAAAACCCAGCTCTTGAAAGAAATCGCGAATGCCATCACCGAAAACCATCCGGATGCCGAGCTCATCGTTTTGCTCATTGACGAGCGGCCGGAGGAAGTGACCGACATCGAACGCTCGGTGAAGGCGGACGTCGCCAGTTCCACATTTGACGAAACGCCGGACAATCATGTGAAGGTTGCGGAACTCGTCCTGGAGCGGGCGATGCGCCTCGTTGAGCACAAGCGGGACGTCATCATCCTCATGGACTCGATCACCCGGCTTGCCCGGGCGTACAATCTGGTCATCCCGCCGAGCGGACGGACGCTTTCCGGCGGGATCGACCCCGCGGCGCTCCACCGGCCGAAGCGGTTCTTCGGGGCGGCGCGCAACCTCGAGGAAGGCGGCAGCCTGACCATCCTCGCGACGGCGCTCGTCGAAACCGGCTCCCGCATGGATGACGTCATCTATGAGGAATTCAAAGGGACCGGCAACATGGAACTCCACCTCGACCGGAGTCTCGCGGAACGCCGGATCTTCCCGGCGATCGACATCCGCCGCTCCGGCACGCGGAAAGAGGAGCTGCTCATCCCGAAAGACCGGCTCGAGAAACTGTGGGCGATCCGCCGCACCTTCTCCGACACGCCGGACTTCGCCGAACGCTTCCTGAAGAAGCTCCGCAACACCGCCAGCAACGAAGAATTCTTCCGGATGCTCGATAAAGAAATGAAGGAAAAGCGGGGCGGAAAAGGACTGCTTTGACTTCCGGATTTATTTATTGCACCGGCGGGCGAGAGGTGCTATAATGAGAAATGTAAGCTTGCGACTATCTGACAGCATATACGGTTCGCCTGTATGACCGTGTAAGGCTGCAGTATCATAATAGTACTCTGTTCCAGATGGTTCAGGGCGAGAGGAGAAACAATTTATGAAAACTGCAATTCACCCGGACTACAAAACAGCGACCGTCACTTGCTCTTGCGGCAACACGTTCGAAACAGGTTCCGTTAAAGAAGACATCCGCGTGGAAGTCTGCTCCGAATGCCACCCATTCTACACGGGTCGCCAGAAGTTCGCTGCAGCCGACGGCCGGATCGACCGCTTCAACAAAAAATACGGCCTCAAAGAAGAAGGCCGCGACGAAGAATAATCTCTTCGCACCGACCCGTCCGGACATCCTGTCCGGGCGGGTTTTTAAGTGGACGGATGGTTCCCGAGGGTATCCGGAGAAACGTTGATTGTATCGGGCAGAACGTTGATTGTATCCGGAGAAACGTTGATTGTATCGGGCAAAGCGTTGATTGCATCGGGCAAAGCGTTGATTGTATCCGGAGAAACGTTGAGGGTTGAACCGCTGCCGCCGGTCTTCGCCTCGCCATACCACATCCGGCCAAAAAATTAAAGACGGGAAATGGTACATAATATCCGTTAAGATAAAGTTTCGGAAACCATGGACGGGGGAGAGCCCCTGAGGTTGGAAAGGGGAATTCCGGATGTATGTTTCATTGCAGGGCGGCTGGGTTGAGGTGATCTGCGGCAGTATGTTTTCGGGGAAGTCCGAGGAACTGATCCGCCGGCTGCGCCGCGCCCGTTTTGCCAAACAGGAAATCGCCGTGTTCAAGCCGGCGGTCGATAACCGGTACAGCGACAATTCGGTCGTCAGCCACAACGGGAATGAAATCATTGCGATGCCGGTGGCGGATTCCCGGCAGATCTGGCGCCATCTCGACGACAGCGTGGATGTTGTCGGGATTGACGAGGCCCAGTTTTTTGACGAGGGCATCATCGAAATGGCGAGTGAACTGGCGGATCATGGCTACCGGGTCATCATCGCCGGGCTTGATCAGAATTTCCGCGGCGAGCCGTTTGGGCCGATGCCGCAGCTGATGGCAATCGCGGAAAATGTTACGAAGCTCCAGGCGGTCTGCACGGTGTGCGGATCGCCGGCGAGCCGGACGCAGCGGCTCATCAACGGCAAGCCGGCGCACGCGGATGATCCGGTGATTCTGGTCGGCGCGTCGGAAGCATACGAGCCGAGATGCCGGATGCACCACGAAGTGCCGAACGGCGTTTCGGTGAAGAGCCTGGCGCTAGAGGACGAATAAACCACAAGGCACCTGCCCGAAAGACGGCCGGGTGCCTTTTGCGTTATAATGGAATGATCATCAAGATGGAAAATCGGAGGGCCACGCCATGTATGAACGGCTGCAGGCGGTTGAAGACCGCTACGAAAAACTGAATGAACTGCTGAGCGACCCGGAGATTGTGTCAGATGCCGGATTGCTCCGGAAATATTCCAAGGAACAGTCGGACATCGCCCGGACGGTAGAAGTGTACCGGAGCTACAAATCCGCAGAGTCCGAACTGAAAGAGGCACGCGGGATGCTGTCGGAAAAGCTCGATGACGAAATGCGCGACCTTGTGAAGGAAGAAGCGTCGGAGCTGGAAGAGAAGATCGCCGCCCTCGAGGAGGAATTGAAAGTGCTTCTTCTCCCGAAAGACCCGAACGACTCCCGCAACGTCATCATGGAAGTGCGCGGGGCGGCCGGCGGAGACGAAGCTGCACTGTTCGCCGGTGATTTGTTCCGGATGTACAGCCGCTACGCCGAGTCGAAGGGCTGGAAAACGGAAGTGATGGATTCCTCGCCGACCGGGCTCGGCGGATTCAAGGAAATCATTTTCATGATCAGCGGGCACGGGGCTTATTCCCGGCTGAAGTTCGAGAACGGGGCACACCGTGTGCAACGCGTGCCGGAAACGGAATCCGGCGGTCGGATTCACACGTCCACGGCGACGGTCGCGTGCCTGCCGGAAGCGGAAGAAGTCGAGATCGAGCTCCACGACAAAGATATCCGCGTCGACACATTTGCCTCAAGCGGACCCGGCGGGCAGTCGGTCAATACGACGATGTCCGCCGTCCGGCTCACGCACGTTCCGACCGGCACCGTCGTTTCGTGTCAGGATGAAAAGTCCCAGATCAAGAACAAAGAAAAGGCGATGAAGGTGCTGCGCGCCCGCGTGTATGACAAATTCCAGCGGGAAGCCCAGGCGGAATACGACGCCAAGCGGAAATCGGCCGTCGGTTCGGGCGACCGCTCCGAGCGGATCCGCACTTATAATTTTCCGCAGAACCGTGTAACCGACCACCGCATCGGGCTGACCATCCAAAAGCTGGACCAGATCATCGGCGGCAAGCTCGACGAAGTGATCGATGCGCTCATCATGGAGGAGCAGGCAGAGCGCCTGGAGCAGCTCGATGCAGCAGAATAAAACGATTGCGGCCGTGCTTGCAGAAGGAAAGAAGCAACTGCGCGCTGCCGGCCGGGAAGATTATGCGGCGGAGCTCCTGATGCAGCATGTGCTCGGTGTGGACCGGACCGGGCTGCTCATCCGGCTGCCGAACGAACTAGAACAAGGGCCGCGGAATCAATTCCTGTCGGGGATCAAATCCATGGAATCGGGCATCCCGCTTCAGTACGTGACCGGCTGTGAGGAGTTTTTCGGCCGGACATTCCGTGTGACGCCGGACGTGCTCATTCCACGGCCGGAGACGGAAGAGCTGGTCGAGGGAGCGCTCAGCCGCGCGTCGCGGATCTGGCCGTCGGAAGGGTCGCCGCTGCGGATGGCTGATATCGGGACGGGCAGCGGGGCCATTGCCGTGTCCTTCAAGCTCGGCCGTCCGGATGCCGAGGTCACGGCGACGGACATTTCATCGGCGGCACTCCGGGTCGCGAAGGAAAATGCGGAGCGGCTCGGTGCATCGATTTCATTTGCCGAAGGAGATATGGCGGAGCCGCTGACTGGCGGAAAGTGGGACATCATCTTGTCGAACCCGCCGTACATTGCGCCGGCGGAAGCCGTCGGAATGGCCGACACGGTCACCGGCCACGAGCCGCACGGCGCTTTGTTTGCAGAAGAGGAAGGGCTCAAGCATTACCGGACGCTCGCGCACGCACTGCCGGCACTGATGAAGCGGCCGGGGCTCGTCGGCGTCGAAATCGGCCACACACAGGGACCGGCCGTGTCGGGTTTATTTGCCGAAGCCTTTCCGGACGGAGATGTTAAGGTTGTCTGTGACATTAATGGAAAAGACCGGTTCGTATTTTGCGAGCTATTGAAATAAAATAGTTGAATAGATTCCTCCTTCCCTGTCCACAATGCGGGCAAGGGAGGAAGAGAACATGCTGAATGACTACACAATTAAACGAACCGAAACATTGAAAGAAAAGATGCGGGCCGTCATTCCGTTTGCCCAGTTTGTCCTGATGCTGTTCATCGTCCAGTGCGCATTGTTCCTGATGAACGGTGCCGGGGCGGAAGAGGCGGAGGGCATGCTGCGGATCCGGGTGATCGCCGACAGCAACCTGGAGTCCGCGCAGGCGGAAAAACAGGAAATCGTCGAGCTGATCGCACCGGTGATCAATCAGGCAAGGCTTGAAAGTCGCACGCCGGAAGAACTGGCCATCCGGCTGGATGAGTCTTTGCCTGTGCTGCTCGGCGAACTGGGCGAAGGCGTGACGCTTGAGCGGGGGCCGGCCGTGTTTCCGCCGAAAAGCTTCAAAGGCGGTGTGCTTGCCCAGCAGGAGGCGGATGCGTGGGTCGTGAAGATCGGGAGCGGACGCGGCGATAACTGGTGGTGCGCGCTGTTCCCGGATGTGTGCGACCCTCCGGAAGAATCGGCGTCCGAGCTGAAGGAAGAAACGGAAGAAGAGCCGGTGACGTTCTTCCTCGTCGAATGGCTGAAAGGCCTGTTCGCCTAAGGAGGAATGGCCGGATGGTCCGGCGGAAAGGAAGAGATCGAGATGGAAACGGAGAAAGCGGTGCTGACGGGGAGAGGGGACGAGGAGCACTTTGAGCGGGCTGTCCGCCTGCTTCTTGAAGGGGAGCTCGTCGCCTTTCCGACGGAGACGGTTTACGGGCTTGGGGCCCTCGCCACGTCAGAAGAGGCGGTCCGGAAAATCTATAAGGCAAAGGGACGTCCGTCCGACAATCCGCTGATCGCGCATGTCGGGACAGCGGAGGAAGTAATGAAGTATGCGGCGGATGTGCCGAACTCTGCGAAAGTGTTGATGGATGCATTTTGGCCGGGTCCGCTCACGCTCATCCTGAAGGCGGCGCCCGGTGTGTTCGCCCCGTCGGTCACGGCCGGACTGGACACCGTCGGGCTCCGCATGCCGGATCACCCGGTCGCGCTCCGTCTGCTGCGCCAACTCGGCCGGCCGGTCGCCGCACCGAGCGCAAACACGAGCGGCAAGCCGAGCCCGACATCCGCCTACCATGTGGCGGCTGACCTGGCCGGCAAAATTTCTTACATACTGGACGGCGGCCGCACCGGCATCGGCATCGAGTCGACCGTCCTGGATCTCACCTCGGAGGTACCGGCCATTCTCCGGCCGGGCGCGGTGACGGCCGGCATGCTCGAGCCGCTCATCGGCCCGGTCAACGGATCCGCCGAAGCGGCGGAAGCAGGAGTTGCGGCACCCCGGGCCCCGGGAATGAAATACACCCATTATTCGCCGGAAGCACCGGTCTTCATAATCCGGCCGGATGTAGGGGAGATCCGTGAGGCGGTCGACGGGCTGCACCGGGAAGGGCGCCGTGTCGCACTCGTCGCGCCTGCCGGTTTCAAAGAAGCCGGCGCCGACTGGTTCTTCCCGGCCGGCAAGGCGGGGGACCCCGAATCCGTCTCCGCCGACTTGTACGCCGCACTCCGCGAATGTGACACAACCGACGCCGACCTGATCCTAGCGGCCGCCGTCGAAGACCACGGCATCGGCCGCGCCGTCATGAATCGGCTGAACAAATCCGCCGGCGGAAAATGGTTCGGAAAGTGAAGAGAAGCATGAACAACCGTCTCGAGGGAGGCGGTTGTTTTTTAGTTCTTCAGAGGTGAGTCGTACGGATTGAGGGTTGAACCGTACGGATCGGGCGTTGAGTCGTACGGATCGGTTGTTCCAGGCGTGAGCCGTACGGATGCGGCTTCGAGTCGTACGGATTGAGGGTTGAACCGTACGGATCGGGCGTTGAGTCGTACAGGTTGATTCTTCCAGAGGTGAGTCGTACGGATGCGGCCTCGAGTCGTACGGATTGAGGGTTGAACCGTACGGATCAGACGTTGAGTCGTACGGATTGGTTGTTCCAGGCGTGAGCCGTACGGATGCGCCCCCGAGTCATACGGATTGAGGGTTGGACCGTACGGATCGGGGGCTGAGTCGTACAGGTTGATTCTTCCAGAGGTGAGTCGTACGGATGCGGGCCCGAGTCGTACGGATTGAGGGTTGAACCGTACGGATCGGGGACTGAGTCGTACAGGTTGATTCTTCCAGAGGTGAGTCGTACGGATGCGGCCTCGAGTCGTACGGATCGAGGGTTGAACCGTACGGATCGGGGGCTGAGTCGTACAGGTTGATTCTTCCAGAGGTGAGCCGTACGGATGCGGCCTCGAGTCGTACGGATTGAGGGGTGAACCGTACGGATCGGGCGTTGAGTCGTACAGGTTTTTGCTACTTACTGAGGCAAAATGAAAAAGGCGAAAGTTTTATTTTGGGGCGCTTTTGGGCTCTAAAATCAAATTTTGGGGCAAGATTCACCATCAAAATCAAATTTCGACCCATCAACAGTAACGGGAGGAGGCTTCCCGAGATTTCCTGCCCATGCTATGGTTTGGGAAAGGGGGTCAGGACAATCGAA
>NZ_JBHLWY010000034.1:0-504 GCF_042432615.1 Bhargavaea ullalensis | reverse complement strand
GTCAAGATAGAAAAGTTGAAGGTCGGGCCAAGTTGACTATTTTGTTTAGCGTGAGCCGTACGGATGCGGCCTTGAGTCGTACGGATCGAGGGTTGAACCGTACGGATCGGGCGTTGAGTCGTACAGGTTGATTCTTCCAGAGGTGAGCCGTACGGATGCGGCCTTGAGTCGTACGGATTGAGGGTTGAACCGTACGGATCGGGGACTGAGTCGTACAGGTTGATTCTTCCAAAGGTGAGTCGTACGGATACGGCCTCGAGTCGTACGGATCGAGTGTTGAACCGTACGGATCGGGCGTTGAGTCGTACAGGTTTTTGCTACTTACTGAGGCAAAATGAAAAAGGCGAAAGTTTTATTTTGGGGCGCTTTTGGGCTCTAAAATCAAATTTTGGGGCAAGATTCACCATCAAAATCAAATTTCGCCCCATCATCAGTTACGGGAGGAGGCTTCCCGAGATTTCCTGCCCATGCTATGGTTTGGGAAAGGGGGTCAGGACAATCGAA
>NZ_JBHLWY010000033.1:0-42923 GCF_042432615.1 Bhargavaea ullalensis | reverse complement strand
CGACGGCGCGAGGCCTGCCTCGCAGAGTCGGCTGGCTTATGACCGAAGGTCTGGCCCGCGTAGCTGGACAAAGAAAAGCAGAGCGGACAGCTCTAAGTGCGAAACACCCGCTCTAAGTGCGAATCTCTCGCTCTAAGTGCGAATCTCTCGCTCTAAGTGCGAAATGCCCGCTCTAAGTGCGAATCTCTCGCTCTAAGTGCGAAACACCCGCTCTAAGTGCGAATTTCTCGCTCTAAGTGCGAAACGCTCACTCTAAGTGCGAATCTCTCGCTCTAAGTGCGAAATGCCCGCTCTAAGTGCGAACCGCCCGGTCTAAGTGCGAATCTCTCACTCTAAGTGCGAACCGCTCGCTCTAAGTGTGAATCTCTCGCCCAAAATGCGAAACTCGAACGAAGCTGGATCAAAGAAAAGCGGGACCCTTTGTGAATAAGGGTCCCGCTTTTTTTATATGTTGTACAAACCAACCGACGGAAGGGACCCGGTGATGAACCGAATTTTCCTTTTTTTGTTTTCCTACGGACTTTGCGTGATCACGATGTCTCATCTGGTCCTGTTCCTGAATTACCGGGCGCTGGGCCATTCGTGGGAGAGCGTGTTCCGATATATCGTGTCGACGCTGGATTTCAAGATCATGGTGGTGGCGCTGGCGGTGCTGCTCCTTACCGTCTCCGGCCGAGCCCCATTGCGGCTTCCATCCGGGAAAGAGTAGCCGATGCGATGGCGCCCGCTTTTTCCGCGCCTTCATCCAGGATGCGGTCCAGCTTTTCGGAATGAAGCAATTCGCGGTAGCGTTCCTGGATCGGGGCGAGGTGGTCGATCACCGCTTTGGCCACACCGGCTTTGAAGTCGCCGTAGCCGCTGCCTTCATATTTCCGGACAAGCTCTTCCACCGGAATCCCGGAAAGAGAAGCTTCAATGTTGAGGAGGTTGGAAACGCCCGGCTTGTTCTGCTCGTCGTAGGAAACGATTCCTTCCGAGTCGGTGACTGCGCTCTTGATCTTCTTTTCGATCTGCTTCGGTTCGTCCAGCAGCGTGATGACCGCTTTTTTGTTTTCGTCGGATTTGCTCATCTTCTTCGTCGGTTCCTGAAGGGACTTGATGCGCGCGCCGTGCTGCGGCAGCCGGATGTCGGGAACCGTCAGCGTCTGACCGTATCGTTTGTTGAAGCGCTCCGCCAGGTCTCTCGTCAGCTCGACGTGCTGCTTCTGATCATCGCCGACCGGCACGATATCCGTGTCGTAGAGGAGGATGTCGGCGGCCATGAGCGGAGGGTAGGTGAGGAGCCCCGATGAAACCGCTTCGCGGCCGTCGGACTTGTCCTTGAACTGGGTCATCCGCTCGAGCTCGCCGATGTAGGAAATGCACTGCATGATCCAGCCCGCCTGCGCATGTGCCGGAACTTCCGACTGGATGAACAGCGTCGCCTTGTCGGGATCGATGCCGACCGCGATGTAAGTGGCCGCAAGCGCCCGGATGGCTTCCTTCAGCTTGTCAGGGTCCTGCGGCATCGTGATCGCGTGCTCGTCAACGATGCAGAACACGCAGTCATATTCGTTCTGGAGTTCCGTAAACTGTCGGAATGCCCCGATGTAGTTGCCGAGGGTCACCGTACCTGTCGGCTGCACACCCGAGAAAATTCTCTTCATCTGAAAAACCTCCTGAAAATAAAAAAATCACCAGCCATCCCATCGAAATTGGGACGGATGATGTGTCATCAACCGCGGTACCACCCGCATTGCCTGAAAAAAGGCCGCTTGAACCCGTAACGCGGGCGGACGGGGCCGGCTACTCGAAATTTCACCGGCCCTGCTTTGGAGCCCATTCGGCGGAGGGGCCGGCCTGTTCTCACCGGCCACAGGCTCTCTGGGCGGCTGCCCTCCGCTTACTCTTCTCCATCTTCGCATTTGGTCAACTGATTTCCTTCTATTATATAGCGGAGTTCCAAATGCCGCAACTGTCGACTGAATGTTTCCTGAAATCCTTTCTTCATAAACCGGGAACTGGTAGAATGAAGGCACCGACAAACAGGGGGGTGCCCGATATGAAGATGAAGTGGATGGCTGCCGCCGTTCTTGCCGCCGGCCTGGCAATGCCGGCCGCCGCATCGGCAGAAATGGAGCGTCCGGCGGATTTTGAAGGGATCAGCTACGGGTTCGAGGATTTTGACCGCGGCTTGATCTCTTCGTCGAAATTGTTCACATATGATTCCGGACTGACATTCGAGTATCCGGATGCAGTGAGGGGAATTTACCTGACCGGACACTCGGCGGGCGGCGCCAAGTTCGAGCAGCTGGTGGACCTGGTGGACAAAACGGACTTGAATGCGATGGTCGTCGACATCAAAGATGACTTCGGCTACATGACCTATGAGCCCGCACCGGATTCCCCGCTTGCCGAAATGGGAATCGGGCAGCCGTACATAAAAGATCCGAGGGCCATGCTGGAGCGGCTCGAAGAAAAGAAAATCTATCCGATCGCCCGTATTGTCGTCTTCAAGGATACAGTACTTGCCGAGAAGCGGCCCGAGCTTTCGTACACGGACGGCGGGAAGGTATGGAAAAACGGCCGTGGCGAGGCATTCGTCAGCCCGTTCCTAAAGGAAGTATGGGACCACAACGTTCAGATCGCCATCGAGGCGGCAAAGATGGGCTTCAAGGAAGTCCAGTTCGACTATGTCCGCTTCCCGGAAGGATTTGAAAAACGGGCAGACACACTCGGCTACACATTCGGGGAATATGAAAACTCGGAGCTAGATCCCGTCCAGCGCCGCGTTCAGGCCGTAACCGACTTCGTGGCTTACGCGAAAGAACAGCTGGAGCCGTACGGGGTGGACGTGTCGGTGGACATCTTCGGATATTCGGCGACGCTCCCGGAAGCACCGGGCATCGGCCAGAACTTCTCCAAGATTTCCGAGAATGTGGATGTGATCTCGTCCATGATCTATCCGAGCCACTGGACTTCATACTTCGGCATCGCAAAGCCTGACCTCGAGCCGTATAAACTCGTGGCCGAGTATGCAAAAGTGGAAAATGAAAAGTTGGCTGAACTGAAAGATCCTCCGGTATCGCGGCCATGGCTGCAGGACTTCACGGCGTCGTGGCTCGGTTCCGGCAACTATCTCAAGTACGGCAAAGCTGAAGTGGAAGCACAGATCAAGGCGCTCAATGATTCGGGCATCGATGAATTCCTGCTGTGGAATGCCGGCAACCGGTATACGGCAGGCGTGGACTACACGCCTTGAATCTAAAGGGTCCGGAATAACTGCTCCTGAAAAAGGCATGCTCGGAAATATTTTTCCGAAGCATGCTTTTTTTCGTTTACCTGCTGGAGAAAAGGGAAATATAAAAAATAGAACGGAACTTATTGCCTGCATAAACGTACTAATAACTAAAGGAAGATGGAACGGCCGTGATTTTCAATCGGCATAGCTTAAATGAGAATGAACGATTGCCGTCATGCTGTGTCTATCCATTTTGGACAAGCAGTATAACAGCAGTGCAGCCGGACAAGAATCGGCAATCCGCAAAATATCGCGAATTTGTGAAGGCTGCGGGTGATTGCAAAAGTTTTTCCCCAAACGTGTATCGTCTTGGTCAGAAATGGTGTATAATAAAATCATGCTGAACAACATTAGAATGATTTTAATCAGAAAGACCTAATAAGCGCTCCGACTTCCTACCCATTTGAAAGGACGTGTAGTGGATGAGTGTCACCCTCTTTACATCGCCAAGCTGCACTTCTTGCCGCAAAGCGAAAGCATGGCTTGAAGAACATGAAATTCCATATACAGAACGGAACATCTTCTCCGAACCGCTCACGATTGACGAGATCAAACAGATTCTCCGCATGACCGAAGACGGGACGGACGAAATTATCTCAACCCGTTCAAAGATTTTCCAGAAGCTGAACGTGGACCTGGAAAGCCTGCCGCTCCAAACGCTCTATGAGCTTATCCAGGAACATCCCGGCCTTCTGCGGCGTCCGATCATCCTCGATGACAAGCGACTTCAGGTCGGCTACAATGAAGATGAGATTCGCCGTTTCCTCCCGCGCAAAGTGAGGGCCTACCAGCTTCTTGAAGCACAGCGGATGGTCAACTGAGCATAGCGACTGACTGACAGGAGAGTTCCGTGGAACCTGTCAGTCTTTTTGTTTTTTTCCTTGCTTTCCGTTGGGCCGTCCCATACAATGCTTATACTACTACCTCTAAATCGGTCCAGCGGGACACGCCTTTCCACTCTTTGCCGGGCCGGCATATACTAAAGCAGGACACTTGCCAACGGCGGAACGTTTCTTGATCAGCACGGATTTGCGGAGATTACCGTCGGAAGGGAGAGGTGCAACATGGAAATAGAACGGATCAATGAAAATACGGTCAAGTTTTTCATTTCGTATATCGATATTGAAGAACGCGGATTCACACGCGACGAAATCTGGTACAACCGGGACCGGAGCGAAGAATTGTTCTGGGAAATGATGGAGGAAGTCGACGATGAGTCGGATTTCGCCATTGAAGGCCCGCTCTGGATCCAGGTCCACGCGATGGACAAAGGGCTTGAAGTGACGGTTACCAAAGCCCAGGTCACGCGTGACGGCAAGCAGCTGGAGCCGCCGTTCGGCCAGGATGACCGGAGACGGATGTACGGCCAGGATGAATCGTCCTACGCGGACCTTCATGACCTGGACCAGTACATGCCGGAATTCCGCCAGGAAGAAGATGAATGGTCGGATGTCACGTTCAGCGTCGGTGACTTCGATGATCTCATTCCCCTTTCCCAGGTGTTGAAAGGGGAACCGCTGCGGACATCGCTTTATCTGTTTGAGGACCGGTATTACCTGCACATCGGCTTCGATGAACTTCCGGGAGACGAAGAGGACCTGGAAGACATCCACAGCATCCTGCAGGAATATGTCCGGCGCTCCAATGTCACGATCCACCGTCTTGAAGAGTATGGGAAAGTGATCATTGCAGATGATGTGTTCGGCACAATTTCACAACACTTCGGCTGATGAAACAGCCTTTGGACGGGGAGCCCTGCGCTTCCCGTTTTTTCGTGCGGACAACCGGGGTGGCGGTCCGTTTTTAAGTCCGTGCGCAGGGGAACCGTGAAATTGAAAGTTTTGTTTTAAAGCGGTTTCCGATGCCGAATTCAGAAATTGCCACGCTTTTCCCGCTCAAGATCCAAATTTGGCATCCGGACGCTCCCCAGCCCGGTTTGCCTGAATTCGGCCCCCCGGCTACAATGGGCGAAACGGGTGAAGGGGGACTGGATATTGCTGTCTGCCATGATGGATAACGGAATTCAGCTGATCCTGACAAGACAGATGACGAAGAGCACGCTGAGCCGGCTCAGGGAGGAACATCAATTTCACTGCCCGCAGTGCGAGGGAAGGATGTGGCTCAGGCTGGGGGATGTCCGGATCCCTCATTTTGCCCATAGGGCCGGATCGGAATGCCGGACGGAGTTTGCCGAAGGGGAATCGGAAACGCATCTGGCGGGCAAGCAGCTGCTTTATGAAATGTTCAGCAATCTGGGGCTGCCGACGGGGATGGAGACCCGGATCAAGTCGATCAACCAACGCCCGGACCTGCTCGTGGAAAAGGATGGCCGTCCGCATGCCATCGAGTTCCAGTGCAGTCCGATTCCAAGGTCTCTCGTCAGCAAACGGACCGAGGGCTTTCTGAGCCTGGACATCGGTGCCCACTGGATTCCCGCCACGCCGGGAAGCTGGGGCGGTCCGGGGCCGTCCGTCCGCATGCGCTCAATCCCGGACTTTATTCAAATCTTTTACCGGCATGACGGAACAGCGGGGAAGTACGTGATGACGTTCGATCCGCTGACAGCTCATTTTTATTATTTTAACCATCCGATGCATGTCAGCGGCCAGTCGTATATCGGAAAAACGGTCGCTTTGCCTTACACAGACCAGCACTTCCCATTTGCGGTACCTGCCCGCCCGGATCCGGATACGTTTCGCCGGTATCTGAAGGAATACGCAAAAAGGCGGAAGGCGTTCCTGGACAGGCGGATCCTCCTCAACCGGAAAGGCATCAATGATCCGCTGCTTCGTGCCTGCTATGAGAATGGAGTGATGATCGGCCGGCTGTCCCCGTATATCGGCGTGCCGACACTCCATGCGGAACGATATGCCGTACATGCGGCAGAATGGCAAGCCCAGTTCGTCTTCCTCCTCGCCTCGCATGGTGCCTTGGGCCGCTGGAAAAATCCCGGCATGATCGGGAAATTCCTGCGCAAGCATCCGGCCGACCGGGGAGAGGGGCGCCAGGCGGTCGAGGCTTATGCGCGGTTCTTGGAACGCTCCGGAATCACCACAATGGACGACTTGATGCGGCGCGAGGTACTTTCGGATGAATCGGTCCGGCTTCTCTGGAATGATTTCCTTGCCAACCAAAGTGAAAATTGAGAAAATGGTCATGTGATTTATTTTGGCAAGCGAAGGAAGGAGCATGTTTGATGACAACCGAACCAACGACGGATGTTCTGACAAGAGACCAGGTGCCGGCCGAAGAAACGTGGCGGCTGGAAGACATCTTTGAAACCGACCAGAAATGGGATGAGGAATACAAGGCAGTGGAACAGCTTGCCGAGAAAGCGGATCAATTCCGGGGAACGCTAGGGGAAGGGCCGGACAAGCTGCTGGCCGCGCTCCGTTTCCGTGATGAGCTATTTGAGCGCCTGCAGCGCCTTTACACGTATGCCCACATGCGCTACGACCAGGATACGGCGAACAGCCATTACCAGGCGATGGACGGCCGGGTGAAGACGTTGTACGTGAAGGTCGCGACGGTATTTTCCTACTTCACCCCCGAATTGCTGTCCATTGAAGAAGCGGAGCTGAAACGGTTCATTGATGAAGATGAAGGACTCGGCCTTTACCGACAGGCGCTGGAGGAAGTGAACGCGCAGCGTCCGCACGTTTTGCCGGCGGAGCAGGAAGCCCTCCTCGCCCAGTTCTCCGAAGTGGCGGGATCCCCGTCAGAGACGTTCGGCATGCTGAACAATGCCGATCTCGAATTCCCGATGATCAAAGACGAAGAGGGGAAAAAGACGCAACTGACACACGGCCGCTACACGACGTTCCTTGAAAGCGGGGATCGTTCAGTCCGCGAATCCGCCTTCCGGGCGATGTATGACACGTACGGCAAGTTCCGCAACACATTCGCCTCCACGCTGTCCGGCAACATCAAAGCCAACAACGTGAATGCCCGCGTCAGGAACTATGGCTCCGCACGAGAAGCGGCTTTGTCCAACAACCATATACCGGAAAGCGTTTATGACAACCTCGTCGGCACGATCAATGAACATCTTCCGCTGCTCCACAAATATGTCTCGCTCCGGAAAAAAGTGCTCGGCGTTGATGAATTGCATATGTGGGACATGTACGCACCGCTCGTCAAAGATGTCGACATGAAAATTCCGTACGACAAGGCGAAAGGCATGATGCTCGAGGGACTTGCCCCGCTTGGCGAGGAATATGCGGAGATCCTGAAGGAAGGCCTGGAGAACCGCTGGGTGGACGTGCGGGAAAACAAAGGAAAGCGTTCCGGCGCCTACTCGTCCGGCACGTATGGGACGAACCCGTATATCCTCATGAACTGGCACGACAATGTGAACAACCTGTTCACGCTTGCGCATGAGTTCGGCCACAGCGTGCACAGCTACTACACGCGGAAATCCCAGCCGTTCGTTTACGGCGACTATACGATCTTCGTCGCGGAAGTCGCATCGACCTGCAACGAGGCACTGCTGAACGACCACCTGCTCAAGACACTCTCCGATGAGCAGCAAAAGATGTACTTGCTGAACTACTGGCTGGAAGGTTTCCGCGGCACGGTGTTCCGCCAAACGATGTTTGCGGAGTTTGAGCACGAAATCCACAAGCTCGACCAGGAAGGAACTGCACTCACCGCCGAAAAGTTGACGGAAACCTATTATGAGCTCAACAAGAAGTACTTTGGCGAGGACCTTGTGGTGGACGAGGAAATCGGCCTGGAGTGGGCACGGATCCCGCACTTCTACTACAACTACTACGTCTATCAGTATGCAACCGGATACAGTGCGGCCGTGGCGCTCAGCAATAAAATCCTCGAAGAGGGACAGCCGGCGGTCGACCGCTACATCGGGGAATTCCTGAAGGCCGGCTCGTCCGATTACCCGATCGAAGTGTTGAAGAAGGCAGGCGTCGACATGACGACGCGCGAGCCGATTGAGGCCGCGTGCCGTGCATTCGGCGAAAAGCTCGACGAACTCGAGAAATTGCTCGGACAGTCGGAATAAGACCGATAAACAGGCTGAAAAGCGGGCCGGGACCCACCGGCAGCGCACAGCCTTTTCTCTTGCATATTTTTGATAAGTGAATTCTGAATTACTTTTCAAATATAACGATTCAAGGACTGAAAACGTTCACAATGTGACAACCGTGTGAAAGTTCATGTGAAAACTTGCGCATACTATTATTCCGTGTTAAATTAAGACTGTGAAATATTTCACCAAACAAACACCCCTTTTGTTTGAACGTGAACATTTCCCCCATCCCCTTCGTGTAATACGAAACGCACCCGCTCCTCCCCCGGAGCGGGTGTTCTTTTTGTTTAATGGAGGCTGTGGACGGTCCGCTTCCCCGCGGCCGATCGACATGAATAAAGCCCTGCACGGCGTCATCGGCCGTGCAGGGCTGTTTTATGATGGCAGTCAGAGGTCCAGTTTGCGGCGCCAGAGCTTCGTCCCGGAGAAGGGGACACATTCGACGCGCCGCTGGAGGAGGCGCTTCTTCAGTTCGCGCTCCGCCGTGCGGATGTTCACTTTATAAATGGCGGCAATTTCGTTGGTCGTCAGCGAATCAAACCGCTTGAATAATTCCTCAAGAGAAGGGGGGACGGATTTTTCCATTTGCTCGCCGAGCAGTTCCTCCAGTACTTTCACATAGATTTCATAATCATGGACGCCCTCGACCATCAGGCCCTCGTCTTCAAATTTGTTGTTGAAAAAGACGAAGCTCGGGGCGTTGTCGACTTCCATTTCCCTTGAAATGTATAAGTCGCACTGGAAGGACTTGGCGGCATTCACTGAACGGAAATCCTGGATGAATTCGTCCACGTCAATTCCGATCCGGTCTGCAATCTCGATCAAAGTTTCCTGTGCGCTGACGTCCCTTCCTTTCAGAAAACGGTAGTCGAACAGCTTGGACAAGTACTTGAATCCCGCCCGCTTGCCCTGGAACTCTGCGGCTTTGATCGCCACTGCGGGCAAAGCCGGATGAGCGGCATTCAGGATGGATGCATCCACGGCGTGGGGGAGGGCGCGTTGTGACGCCCTCGACATTTTCATGATGACCCGGTAGGTGAAGTACCGGTCATATTCGACCTGGAGACGACGGAGGACGGGGATCAGATCCCAGCAGACGGCATCCCCCGGGTCGATGAATACATACAGCTCAAGCGGCTTGGACGGCTGTTCGAGTTCCGTGCTTTCGGATGGATTCGGCATGAGGTTCAACTCGATCCCTCCCCGGCCGGATCTTTGATGTTGACCATATGGTTGGCGGTCAAGATCAGGCGGTTATAAAAGTCGTCCCGGATTTTCCCTTCGAGTCCGGCTTCGTCCATCGCCTCTGCCATGCATTCAAGCCAGGCCTGGGCCCGGTCATAGGTGATCGGGAAAGGAAGATGGCGTGCCCGGAGCATCGGGTGTCCGTGTTCCTGCGTGTATAGGTTCGGTCCGCCGAGGAATTGGGTCAGAAACTGCTTCTGCTTCCTTGCGGTTTCGGTCAGGTCGTCCGGAAAAATGGGCGTAAGCATCGGATGCCGGGCGACTTTTCCATAGAAGCGGTCAACAAGATCGGACAGGCGTTCCGCTCCGATCTCTTCATAAGGAATGATGGGTTTCCGGGTCATGATGCATGCTCCTTTTCAAATTCCATTGGCGTCTTTGTTGGCGATGATTTTAAAATCATTCTATCAACCACCCTTCCGATTCACAAATAAATCGATTTTCCGGCGTCCGGAAGCCGTCCCGTCCATATTGGGAACTGCGCAATGGCACGCTCTGTGATAGACTGAAAACGACTATGCATGATGTAAGAAGGGAAGAGGGCATGTGAAGAGCAATCTGATGATCCGCGGGGCGGAAAAAAGAGGGGAACAGATGGAATTCCTCCTCAAAGAAGGAACGGTGCTGCCGGAGGTGAAGCCGTCCGGCCGGATGATCACCGACACGGATTCGGGGACATTCGTCTATCTGCTGGACGACGGGGAGCAGTTCCTGCAGATCCATTTTCCGGAGGAAGTGTGGCCGGTGATGGCCGAAGCGCTCCGAGAAGGGCGGAATCCGATGCTTACGGACGGCAGCCGGACTGTGTCACTCGACCGTTTTTCGGATGAACTCGATATGCTCATCTTCAATATCGAAGGCAATGACAACTATGGAGATGAATTCTCCGCGGCGGTGGAATCCGCCTTTCACGAAATCCTCGGGGCCTGAAGGGTCCGGACGAACGGGGGAGTAAACAATGGGACAATGGGAACGATTCCTGGAACCTTATAAACAGGCAGTCGATGAACTGAAGATCAAGCTGAAAGGGATGCGTGCCCAGTTTGCAACGGAGATCGAGCATGCGCCGATCGAATTTGTGACGGGCCGCGTCAAGCCGCTTGCCAGCATCTATGACAAGTCGCTTGAAAAAGGAGTCCCGTTTGAACCGGGGGAAGAACTGGCGAAGGAGCTGCCGGACATTGCCGGGCTCCGGATCATGTGCCAGTTTGTCGATGACATCGGAACCGTCGTGGAAAGCATCCGGAACAGGAAAGACATGCGGGTGGTCGAGGAACGGGACTACATATCCCAGAACAAGCCGAGCGGCTACCGGTCCTACCATATGATCATCGAGTACCCGGTGCAGACGATCCACGGCGAGAAGGCCATCTTCGCCGAAATTCAGATCCGGACGCTCGCCATGAACTTCTGGGCTTCGATCGAGCACTCCCTCAACTACAAATACAAGGGGGATTTCCCGCAGGAGATCAAAAAGCGGCTTCAAAGCGCGGCAGAGGCGGCTTTCTCGCTCGATGAAGAAATGTCGCAGATCCGTGACGAAATCCAGGAGGCCCAGCGGTTCTTCAGCGAATACCGGGGAGAAGCGCGCGAAGAGGCCCGCAAGACCGATGAAGGAGGCGGGGGAGATGAAGTTTTCAATCCAGTCGAGAGGCGATGACCTGTCCAATGCACTGGCAGAACAGGCGAAAGGATATCTTGCGGACTTCGGCATGATTTTCGACGAAGCGGAGCCGGACATCGTGCTGACGATCGGCGGCGACGGAACGCTCCTCCACGCATTCCACCGCTACCGGGACCGGCTGGCGGACACGGCGTTCGTCGGTGTGCACACCGGCCATCTCGGATTTTACGCGGACTGGAAGCCGCTGGAGCTGGAGAAGCTGGTCATCTCGATCGCCAAGCAGGAATATGACGTGATCGAGTATCCGCTGCTTGAAGTGACGATCCGCTACAGGAGCGGGATGAATGACGCCGTTTATCTGGCGATGAATGAATCGACGGTCAAGTCTCCGGACGTTACGCTCGTCATGGACGTGGAGCTGAACGGCATGCCGTTTGAGCGGTTCCGGGGAGACGGGCTGTGCGTTTCGACGCCGTCCGGCAGCACGGCCTATAACAAGGCGCTCGGCGGCGCGATCATCCATCCGTCGCTGCAGGCGATGCAGCTGACCGAGATGGCGTCGATCAACAACCGTGTGTTCCGGACCGTCGGATCGCCGCTCGTGCTGCCTTCCCATCATTCATGTGTGCTGAAGCCGGTGAAGGGACCCGATTTCATGGTCACGGTCGATCATCTTCATCTTCTGCACAAGGACGTCAAGACGATCAGCTACCGGGTGGCGGATGAGAAAGTCCGCTTTGCCCGCTTCCGTGCCTTCCCGTTCTGGAAGCGCGTCCACGACTCGTTCATCGACTCGGACATCGGCACCGATGCTTGATGACCGCCGCTTCCGTCTCACTTTCACCGCCGGCGAGGAGGGCGGGGAGCTGGGGCGCTTTTTGTCGGAGTGCGGCATCTCCAGAAGGACGCTGACCGCGGTGAAATACCGCGGCGGGCACTTGTATGTGAATGGCTCGGAACGTACGGTCCGCCATCGGCTTTCGCCCGGCGATGAAGTGACGGTCATCTTTCCGCCCGAGGAGCCGGCTGAAGGGCTTTCGGCGGAGGACGGGCCGCTTTCGGTCGTCCATGAAGACGATGCGCTGCTCATCATCGACAAGCCGGCCGGACTGGCGACCATTCCGTCAAGGGATGCTCCCGGCGGAACGCTGGCCAATTTTGTCGCGGGGAAGTTTCAAAGAGAAGGGATTCCCGCAACCGCCCATGTGGTCACGCGCCTTGACCGAAACACATCGGGTCTCGTCTGCATGGCGAAAAACCGCCACATCCATCATCTGCTGTCGGAGCAGATGAAAGCGGGCGGCCTGTTCAAACGTTATGCTGCGATAGCACCCGGTCGCTTCCGTAGCGGCCATTTCATGATTGATTCTCCGATCGGACGCAAGGACGGCAGCATCATCGAGCGGACGGTCCGGCCCGACGGCCAGCGGGCGCTGACGGAGGTGAGCGTTGTCCGGTCGGCAGAAGCGGAGGGACGGCTGCTGAATGAGCTGTCGGTCATTCTTCACACGGGCAGAACCCATCAGATCCGTGTGCATCTCGCATCAATCGGTCATCCTCTTGAAGGCGACAGCCTGTACGGCGGAAGCGTTGACCGGATCGGAAGGCAGGCGCTGCACTGCACGGAGTTGTCGCTTGGCCATCCGCTGACGGGTGAGCCCGTAAGTTTTCTCAGTCCATTGCCGGAGGATATGCGGCGGATGGGACTCAGTCCGGGAACTCGCTGAATTTTTCCGGCTGGAACGGCTGCCGGGAAGGGACGCTGACGGCCGTTTTTTCCGGATAGCGCAAAGCGGTCAATTTGCCGCCGAACACGCAGCCGGTGTCGATGTTGACGGTATTGTTCACAAACCGGCAATCCCTCACCGGCGTATGGCCGTAGACGATGAAAGCTTCGCCGTGATACTGTTTCGCCCAGTCTCGTCTGACAGGCCGTCCGTCCGGAAGCGTCTCGCCCGTCGTGTCCCCGTACAGAACAAAACTTTTAAGCCGGCTGCCGCTCGTGCGGCCGATGAGATCCCGGGAAATCCCGGCATGCGCGATGATGAGTTTCCCGCCGTCGAGCTGCCGGTAAAGCGGGAGCGACTCGTATAGCCGGATAAACCGGCGGCGGATATGCTCCCGCTCTTTTCCCGGCAGCCCATCCAGTTCTGCGACCGTCGTCTCCAGCCCGTGCTTGAGCTGGACGTTATTGCCCAGCATATAACGGTATAATTTATTGCAGTGATTTCCCGGGGAATAGATGAGTTCTCCTGCGTCTTGAAGGGTGAACAGGAATTTCATCATTTCGACAGATTTCGGACCCCGGTCTGTGACATCACCGACAAACGCCGGCTTCCGGCCGTCGGGATGAGCGGGCCGGCCGTTTTCCATCCGGTAACCGAGTTTGCCGAACAGTTCCATGAACTCGTCAAAACACCCGTGGACGTCTCCAAAAATATCAACTTTCATTTTCATCACTCCATTCCCGGCAGATCGTACTTATCAGTGTACCCTTTGAAGGCCGGGTTCAACATCATCCCCGCTGCATCCCGGATGCGCGGGACCAAGCGGAAGGAGGGGACCGGCATGCCGGAACTGCTCAATGAACAAGATGAACAACATATCGATGAAGAACTTGTAACCCGTTTTTTGGAAGAGGAAAAACCGGAGTTGTTCAGGGAGGAATTCCTTGCCGGACACCCGTATGACCAGGCCAAGTACTATGAGAAGGCCGGTCCGGACCTCCGCGAGAAAATGTATCAATTCCTGTCCCCGTCGGAGCTGGCCGAGATCTTTGAAGTCTCGGAGATTCCCGACGAGGAGTTCGACGGTTATCTGGAAGAGATGGACACGAGATATGCAGCCCAGATGCTCGCCCAGATGTACGCCGACAACGCAGTCGACGTCCTAAACGAACTGGACAAGTCCAAGGCGCTCACTTATCTGACGCTGATGGAGGACGAAGACGCCCGGGAGATCAAGGACCTGCTTCATTACGAAGAATATACGGCCGGTTCGATCATGACGACGGAATACGTCACGATCCCCAAAAACTCGACGGTGCGCTCGGCGATGGCCATCCTGCGCAACGCGGCACCCGAAGCGGAGACGATCTACTACATATTCGTGACGGATGACCACAACCATCTGGCCGGCGTCGTTTCCCTCCGGGACATCATCATTGCGGACGAAAACTCGATCATCGGCGACATCATGAACGAACGGGTGGTGAGCGTGCTGGTGAGCGCGGACCAGGAGGAAGTCGCCAGGACGATGAAGGACTATGATTTTCTCGCCATTCCGGTCGTCGACTTCCAGCAGCACCTGCTCGGCATCATCACGGTCGATGACATCATGGACGTCATCGAAGAAGAAGCATCGGACGACTATTCCAAGCTTGCGGGTGTTTCGGATATGGATACGCTTGACCGCAGTCCGCTGTCCGCGGCGAAAAAACGGCTGCCATGGCTCATTCTCCTGACGTTCCTCGGGATGGTGACCGCCAATCTGATGGGTCACTTTGAAAAGACGCTTGATCAGGTGGCGCTGCTGGCCGTGTTCATCCCACTCATCGCGGGCATGGCGGGAAACAGCGGCACCCAGTCGCTCGCAGTCGCCGTCCGGGGGATTGCAACAGGAGACATCGAAGAAGAAAGCAAGATGAAGCTCCTCATCCGGGAAGCGGGGACCGGCCTGATCACGGGCAGTGTGTGCGGCGTGTTCGTATTCGGGCTCGTGTTCCTCTGGAAGCATGAGGCGATCCTCGGCATGCTCGTCGGGGCGGCGATCCTCGGGTCGATTTTTGTGGCGACGGTAGCGGGTTCATTCATCCCTCTGCTCATGCACCGGATCAAGATCGACCCGGCCGTCGCTTCGGGGCCATTCATCACGACTTTGAATGACATTATCAGCATTTTGATTTACCTCGGCCTCGCCACGCTGTTCCTTTCCCAGCTGTAGAAGTGCAGGTGGCCGTTTTGCGGTGATGCGCATACGATGGGGAAAAAGGATGTGGGCAATGAAAACCCGGGAAGCGGGACCGATGCTGTTTGTTGATTCGCCGCCGATTCATTTTATCTCCGAGCCGGTATACTCGAAGGTTTGGCACGGAGCGGAGGAAGAAGTGGAGGAGCCGCAGGCGGAGGGTCTTCCGGTTAAAGCGGATGCGGTCGATGGGAAACTGGACGAAAGCACGTCCGTTTATACATTGCCGGGAAGGGCGGAAGAAACCGAAAAAATCCTGGCGCAGCTCCGATTCCTCACCCGGCCGTTCCAGCGTCAGGCTTACCGGCCGATCCAGTTCCGCCTGAAGGGCGGCGGTGCCGTCACGGGTGACATTGAGCGGATGGAAGACGGGAAGATCCACATCCGCAACGCGGTGGAAGAAGGCGACGTCAGAGAAATTCCGATCAAAGAACTGGAAGCCATCTGGTGGAAGGGAAAGCCGTTCCCGAGGTGATCCGGGAATAAGTTAAAATAAAAGCGGGGCAGCAGCCGGCAAAACCGGTGCTGCCCCGCTTTTATTGTCTTTAAATATGGGGACAATGAAGAACCGCCCGGCAGTGCCGGGCGGCAGGACACCGCACGAACGGGCGGTCAGTCGCACAAGTCGAGGAAGCAGTCGGCGACACATTGTACGCCGCAGAAGCAGCTGATATCTACGGTGACACAAATGTCGGTTGCTTCGAAGCAGCACATGGTCGTCGTGCTCGCTGCGCCTTTGCGAAGCGCACGAAGCGTAACACAGCAGCCGTCATCCATAATATCTTCGATACGGAAGAAGCAGAACTCCTCATACGTGCTGGATGTGCAGGTCAAGTCTTTCACCTTGAACGGACAACCGTCTTTGGTGAGGAGCACGATGACCCGGGTGTCGATTGGTGTACGGCGAGCCGGGTTCACAAGGCTACCGAGCGGCTCGAGGAAACAGCTCGTTGCGCAAGTTGCACATTCCTCTGCACCGGCATCCTGGATGTCCTTGATGACACGGATGACATCACACAGGCAGTTCTGGTCGAAGGAAGAAGATCCGGAGACGAAATCTTTTCGTCCGCAACAGCCCATTTTTCTACACCTCCTCCCCTTTTAGCTCTCTCTACTCTATGCACGGCATGAATCTGCGGCCGGGCGAGCGTCCAATCTCTTAAAGGACCGGCTGCAGTCTGTACTGGCCAACACAATGGAATTGATTGCATACCGGCCGCGGCGGACGGTCATACTGAGGGGAAAACGGGAGGTGGCGTCTTGAAGAAGTTGCTGGGAGCCGCCGGCATCGCCGTGATCCTTTCGGGGTGCGGCCAGGGTGCGGCAGACATCCGGGTGGCGGGCGAGCCGGAGCAGGAAGACGAGCGGCGCGCTGAACAGGTGTTGCACGGGGAAGACCGCATCTCCTCTGCGATTGCCGTGTTTGTGGAAGAAGATCTGCTCATCGGGGTGGACGTCAAGCCGTTCAGCCGGTTCAACAAAACGAAGATCGAGGAGAAGCTGAAGAAGAAGCTGGAAAAAGAGTTTCCCGAACGGACAGTGACCTTGTCCGGCGACCGGAAAATTTATTGGGAAACCGACAAGCTTGATGAGTTGAAAGACAAAAAGAAACTCCACGACAAAGTGGAGACGATCAAATCCCTTTCAAAGGAAGAGACCTGATGGATCAGAAAACATACACGCAGCTGGAACAGAAAATGACACCGAAAGTGCCGCTGGCCGGAAATTTGATCCGGGCCTTCCTCGTGGGCGGTTTGATCTGTGCGATCGGCCAGGCCATCATGTACTTTTATATGTATTTCTTTGACTTCACCGAAAAGACCGCAGGAAATCCGACCGTGGCGACACTCATCTTCATCGCCATGCTGCTGACCGGCTTCGGAAAATACAAGAAAATCGCACAGTTTGCAGGCGCCGGATCCGCCGTACCCGTGACGGGTTTCGGGAATGCGATGATTTCCGCTGCCATTGAACATCGGACGGAGGGGTATGTGCTCGGTGTCGGCGGGAACATGTTCAAGCTGGCCGGATCGGTCATTGTGTTCGGCGTCTTTTCCGCATTTGTCGTTGCCCTCATCAAAACGATTCTCGTGAAGCTCGGGGTGATCGGATGGTAGCCAGGGGAATCCTCAACTTTCCAAGCAGGCCCTCGATCCGCGCAGCAGCCGTGGCGGCGGGACCGCTCGAAAAAAAGAAAAGCATATTCGGTCCGCTGTTTGACAAGCTCCATGACTCGGAGTTGTGCGGGGAAGACACGAATGAAAAAGCGCACAGCCGGCTGATCGAGGACGCCTGCGGGCTGGCACTTGAAAAAGCGGGCGCCATGCCGGCGGATGCGGACTTTCTCCTCTGCGGAGATCTCGTCAATGAAATGACACCGTCGAACTTTGCAGCGGCGAATCTGCATCTTCCGTACATCGGGCTCTTTTCCGCCTGTGCCACATCCGTCTCATCGCTTGCGGTGGCCGCTCTTTTGACGGAATCAGGAGCGTCGAGACTTGCGCTGGCCGGCTCTGCCAGCCACCACAATTCAATCGAGCGCCAGTTCCGCTATCCGATCGAGTACGGATTCCAGAAAGGGCCGACTGCCCAGTGGACGGTGACGGCGGCGGGGTTTGCGGCCGTCACGCAAAACGAGCCGGGCTATCCGGAAATTCGCCGTGCGACAATCGGCCGGTCGGTCGACTACGGGCTGACCGATCCGCTTAACATGGGCGCCGCCATGGCACCGGCGGCGTTTGATACGCTGAGCCGCCATCTTTTCGGCACAAACAGTGTCCCCGGCGACTACGACGCCATCATCACCGGCGATCTCGGGTCCGTCGGGTCGTCGCTGTTCCGGCAGATGGCAAAGGAAGAAGGGCTTGAAGTGAGGCGGTCCAAATGGCGGGATGCCGGTGAAGAATTTTACGGCGACGACCCTTCATTCTTTGCGGGGGCGAGCGGAGCGGGCTGCTCGGCAGCGGTTTATTTTTCGGATGTGTTCCAAAAGATGTTGGCCGGGGAATACAGGCGGGTGCTGCTCATCGCAACGGGCGCCCTGCTGTCCCCGCTTTCATTCCAGCAGGGCGAATCCATTCCGTGCACCGCCCACGCGGTGGAACTTTCAATGAGCGGAGGGGGACAGTCATGATTATGTCTTTCATCGTGGCCTTCGTCGTCGGCGGTCTCATCTGCGTGGTCGGCCAGCTCCTGTTTGACGTGGCCAATCTGACGCCGGGACACACGCTCAGCCTGCTCGTGGTGGTGGGGGCTGTGCTTGACGGTTTCGGTCTCTATGAACCGCTGATTGACTTTGCGGGCGCGGGCGCCACCGTGCCGATCACCTCATTCGGCAACTCCCTCGTGCACGGCGCACTTCAGGAAGCGGAAAGACACGGTCTGATCGGAGTCATCACGGGCATCTTCGAAGTGACGAGCTCAGGCATCAGCGCCGCCATTCTGTTCGGCTTTATCGCATCCCTCGTTTTCCGGTCGAAGGGACGCCCTTAAACCAATAAAAACCAGCGGCCGATTTATGAGGGCCGCTGGTTTTTGCATGAAAGGTCACTGAATTCTCACATAGGGGTCCGCTCAATTCCGCAACCGGGCGAATGACCAAACCCGTTTGTTTCTGCCCGCATACACTGTACGGAACAGGAAAGGAGGGAATGCTATGTTTGGCTACGGTTGCGGCGGCGGCGGCTTTGGCGGCGGCGGTTTCGGAGGCGGCGGCTGGGGTTGCGGCGGTCACGGTGGTGGCGGCTACGGCGGGCGCTATGGAGGTTCCATGTTCGTCCTGATCGTCATCCTGTTCATCCTGCTCATCATTGTCGGTAAGAGTTATACCAATTGCTAAGGAGGAAACAGGATGAACGAGTCGCTTTTCCGGAAAATCGAAAATAAGACCGGTGTGGCGATGGATGAACTGTTCGCACTTGCCAATGCAATCCAGCATGCCAACTTCCAGGATGAGCGGCAAGTGAGAAAAATCATCCGAAAGGTCGGCAGGCTGGCGAAGAAAGACGTTTCCAAACAGCTTGAGGACCAGATTGCCGAGTCGATCCTGAAAAGCGGGAACTCCTTGAATGTCGGAGATATCCAGCGCATGATCGATAAAAACAGCTAACAAAAAATCCGCGCGGGACATCGGGTCCCGGCGGATTTTTTCATTGGTCATAGCTGTTCATCTGTCGCGGCATGGGCCGACTGTTCCGCAGGCTCAAGGGATTTCTCCATTGCCCGGTGGGGGATGCCGGCGTCCAGGAATTCCGGTGAAGTGACCGTATAGCCGATCTTCTTGTAAAATTCCTGGGCATGCGACTGGGCGTTCAGCCGGATCTTGCTGAGTCCGACGCCGCGAGCATGGTCTTCCAGCATGACCATCATCCGCTGGCCGAGCCGCTTGCCGCGGTATTCGGGCAGGACGCAGACGCGTTCCACCTTGCCGGTGCCTTCTCCGATGTCCCGGATGCGTCCGGCTGCAATCGGCTGCTCGCCGTCGTAGGCAATGAAGTGGACAGCCGTTTCGTCGCCCTCATCCAGCTCGATGTGGAGCGGAACTCCCTGCTCCTCGACGAAAACGGTGCGCCGGACGGCGAAGGCATCTTGCCGCTCTTTGTCGGTCGATGCCAGCTTCAGGCTGACCAATGCTTACTGATCTCCCGAAAGAGTAAAGGTTTCATAGACGGTCCACATTCCGTTCTCGAGCTGGTAGAGAAGGTGGACGCGGTCGATCGTTTCGGTATGTTCCATCCCGGCCATTTTGATCTGGCCGATGACATCATCATGTTCGCCGGACGACATCTTCTGGGCGATCGTGATGTGCGGGACATACTGATGGGGCTCTTCGTTCTTGATGAAGTCGAGCGACAGCGCTTCGCGGAGAGCGAGAATGTCTTCGTTCGGCTCAACTTTGTAATAGATCGCATTCGTGACCGGCGCGAAAGTGCTCACCTTCGTGACATTCAGCTCAAACGGCTTGTGCTTCGATGCGACTTCGAGCAGTTGGTCCGAAGCTTCTTTCATGGACTGGCCCTCGATCTCGAACGGCCCGATGATCGTCATATGCGGCGGAATGAGCGCGTAGTGTGGATCATAGCGCTTCCGGTAGGCGTTGGCCTGATCTTGCAGTTCTTTTGATGGAAAAGCGACAATGCCGTATTTCATGCGATAACCTCCCAGTTGTGTTTTCACTTTTAAGAATATCAGAAAGCATCCGCTTAGTGTATATGCGAGCCTCCGAAAGCGAACCGGACGGCGCGCTCCAGATCCCGCTGCCAATACTTCCAAGTGTGCTCACCGTTAAATTCTTCATAGAACGAGGAAAACCCTTTTTTCTCGATCAATTTCCTCAATTCGCGGTTCGGTGTGAGGAAATCCCGGGTGCCGTCAGCCGTCGTCTTCACCTCGGTTTCTCCCGTTCCGATCACCTGGTAAATGTCGAAGCAGGACGGATCGGCGACCTGCTCAACCGCTTCCAGCACCTGGTCGTCGACAAACGGCGACTGGCAGACCGCCTTGCCGAAGATGTTCGGGTACTTGCAGGCGGCCATGAGCGAGACGGTCGCCGCCAGGGAGTCGCCGATGAGTGCCCGGCCGGCGCCGACCTGGTAAGTCGGGAAGGTCTCGTCAATGTACGGGACAAGTTCATGGGCAAGAAAGCGGATATAATCGGCCCTCCGGTCGCCGTCCGGGTGATACATCCGCCGGCGTTCGGCGACAGTTTTGTACGGGATGCCGACGACGATCGTCCGGTCGATTTCTTCATTTTTCCGAAGCTGTTCCAGCAACCGGGTGATGCGGCCGAACTGGAAGTAATCTTTTCCGTCAGAAGCGATCAGGACGGAATATTTATAGAGCGGCGAATATTGCTCCGGCAGGTAGACGAGCAGTTCCATGTCCTCGCCGAGCGATTCGCTGTACAGGCTGAATTCATTGATGCGTCCGTTTTTCAATCGGGGGCCTCCTCTGGGTGAAATGCTGTACACGCATTGTAGCATAACCGATACAATGGGTATAATGTGGGCAACCGTCCACCAGGAAAGGGGAATGTTCATGTTTGATCCAACCAAGATTGTGCCGTCCGATGTTGTCACGAAAGCCGCGAAAGACGCTCTGGAGCGGCGGGGGGTCAGCATCGAGGCGATTGCCAAGATTGTCTACGAAATGCAGGCGCCGTATAACGACGGTCTGGAAATCGCCCACTGTACAGAGTCCGTCGAGAGCGTCCTGAAAAAGCGGGAAGTCCAGCATGCGCTGCTCGTCGGCATCGAACTTGACGAACTTGCGGAAAAAGGGCTGATGTCCGAACCATTGCGACAGATCGTCACTTCTGATGAAGGGCTGTTCGGCGTGGACGAGACGATTGCGCTCGGTGCCGTGTTCACATATGGCAGCATCGCCGTGACGACATTCGGACACCTCGATAAAAACAAAATCGGCGTCATCAATGACCTGGATACGAAAAAAGGCATCGGTGTTCACACGTTCCTCGACGATCTCGTCGCAAGTGTCGCCGCCTGTGCATCGTCCCGGATCGCCCACCGCACCCGTGACCTTGAAGAGCAGGGGGCAACATTCCGGAACCTTCCTCCCGAAGAGACCGCACCGGAAACGGACATTGACGGCGCAGAGTTTTGAGCTGCCGGTCAAGGACTTCATGAATAACGAAAATCAGCCGCCGACACCTTCGGGCAATCGGGCGGCTTTTCTGTGCACAGATATCATAGTTTTATCAAAATTGAGGAGCGTTTTCAAAAAACATTGACAACTGAGCGATTGGTCATGGTAGAATAGGAGGAAGCGTTTACAAAACAAAGAGAAAAGGGGAGGACCAACTGATGAAGAAACGGTTCAGGTTTTTGGCCATTCTCAGCATCCTGGCACTCTTTGCGCTGGCGGCTTGCGGCAGTGACAGCGGCGGCAGTGCAGACGGGGATTCGGGCGGAGACAGCGGCAAAAAAGAAAGCGATATCAAATTCCTCAGTATCCTGACGGGCGGCACACAGGGAACTTACTATCCGCTCGGCGGATCATTCGCCGAGTTCATCACCGATGAAACAGGCATCAAGACGACTGCCGAAAGCTCCCAGGCATCCGCCGCCAATATGACGGCGCTTGCAGACGGCACCGCCGAAATCGCATTTGTCCAGACTGACATCGCCTACTATGCAAACAAGGGCGAGCTCATGTTTGAAAAGGACGGTGCGATCGATTCTGTGTCCGCGATCGGTTCACTTTATCCGGAGACGATCCAGCTCGTGACGACGGAGAAATCCGGCATCAAAACGTTCGACGACCTGAAAGGCAAAAAAGTTTCGGTCGGTGCGCCGGGCTCCGGAACATATGCGAATGCGGAACAGCTTCTTGAAATCCACGGCCTTTCAATCAAAGACGACATCAAGGCACAGAACCTTGACTTCGGCGAGTCCCAGGAGAGCCTCCAGTCCGGCCAGATCGACGCAGCATTCATCACATCGGGCACGCCGACAGGCGCGGTTGAAGCCCTCAATGCGGTCGCCAAGGTTAACATCGTCCCTGTTGAAGACGACAAGGCAGACGAACTCATCGAAAAATATCCGTACTACGCAAAAGACACGATCGAAGCCGGCACTTACGGCCTTGAAGAAGATGTTCCGACCGTTTCCGTCGGTGCAATGCTCGTCATTCAGAATGACATTCCGGATGATGTCGTCTACGACATTACGAAAGCCATTTATGAAAACGCGGACAAAATCACGCACGCCAAAGGTGCGCTCATCAGTGCAGAGAAAGGCCTCGACGGCATCGGGATTCCGGTCCACGCGGGCGCCCAGCGTTATTTTGACGAAGTGAACGGCAAGTGATGTCCATGCCGAAAACAGGAAGTGGAGCGATGAAGCCGTGCTTCGTCGCTTCATTTCTCTTTGTCCGAATCCGGCCGGAGTGAGCCCCATGCGAAAACTTGCCGTCTCGGCCGCTGCGGCCGGCCTGGTCGCCTGCTTTTTGTTCCTCCCGGTAATCGATGCATTTACATTTACGGAAGTGCGGGCGGAAAAGCCTGCAGTCCATTACATACCGATCCGGGGGGATGAGGAGTTTGTCATCCGGTATACGCACTCCATCCATCTTTCTGATGTTCTGGAATCTTATACCGTGACGAAAGACCGGAAAATCCGGCTTGTCAAAATGGAATACGAAGATCTGGCGATCGGCCTGCCGGGCCATGCGGAAGCTGGGGAAACGTTCACCGACCGGAACGGCAAATATACGCTTGAGTACGAGGACCGCGTGCTTGACGCTTTTGTCCTGTACGTGGCCGATATCGATACGGATCTGGAGTTCCGCCATGCCGGACGCCGATATGACCTGAAACAAAAGCTGGAACGGGGCAAGTCCTACCGATTCGAAGCGGAGAAGCTTTCCCTGTTCGACTTGATGAAAGGAATGAATATGAATGGCCGATAACAAAGAGCCGCTCAAGGACCCGGCGGAAGGGCAGTTGTCCGAGGAAGAGCAACAGGAACTGCTGAAGAAGTACGACCCGGAAGCCAATACGAGGGATCTCGGCGGCATCTTGAAACAAGTGGTGTTTTTCGGGTTGCTCGCTTTCTCGCTGTTCCAGCTGTATACGGCCATTTTCGGCCAGTATACCGCCTATATCCAGCGATCGATCCACCTCGGTTTTGCGCTTTCACTGATCTTTCTCCTGTTCCCGTTCCGGAGGAAGACGGCGAGGAAGGGGAGGGTCCCGTTCTACGATGTGATCCTGGCGCTTCTGTCGGTCGGCGTCGGTCTTTATTGGCCGCTGAATTACGCAGACCTCGTGCTCCGTGTGGGCCGGATGACGGACTTGGATACAATTGTGGCGATCATCGCCGTGCTGCTGACGCTCGAGGCGGCCAGGCGGGCTGTCGGACTGCCGATCACGATCATTTCGGTGGCGTTCCTCGTCTACGCCTTCTTCGGTCCTTACTTCCCCGGATTCCTTGCACACCGGGGGCAGGATCTGACGGCGCTCAGCCAGCTCATGTTCTATACGACGGACGGGATCCTCGGAACGCCGATCAGCGTTTCGGCCACATTTATCTTCGTGTTCCTCCTGTTCGGGTCTTTCCTCGTGAAGACCGGCGTCGGCCAGTACTTCAATGATCTGGCCGTCGCGGTCGCCGGCAAGCTGACCGGGGGGCCGGCGAAAGTCGCCATCTTCTCCAGTGCGCTCCAGGGAACGATTTCGGGAAGCTCCGTGGCGAACGTCGTCACGTCCGGTTCCTACACGATCCCGATGATGAAAAAGCTCGGTTACCGGAAGGAATTTGCGGGCGCCGTGGAAGCGTCTGCATCCACGGGCGGACAGCTCATGCCGCCGATCATGGGTGCCGCCGCGTTCCTGATGGTCGAATTCATCGGCGGCATCACCTACTGGGAGATCGCCAAGGCGGCGGCCATCCCGGCACTGCTTTATTTCGCAGGGATCTGGATCATGACCCACTTCGAAGCGAAGCGGATCGGGCTTTCCGGACTGACGGAAGACCAGATGCCGAACCGCCGCGAAGTGTTCAAGAAGATCTATCTCCTGCTCCCGATTCTCGGCATCATCATTTTCCTGCTCATCGGCATCCCGACGATGCAGGCGGCGCTCTGGGGGATCGTGCTGACGGTGGTCGTCAGTGCGTTTGACAAAAACACCCGGCTCGGATTCATGGACATGATCCATGCACTCGTGGACGGTGCCCGCACGGCGCTCGCCGTCGCGGCAGCCACCGCCTGTGCCGGGATCATCGTCGGCGTCGTCGTCAAGACGGGCCTCGGCCTGAGCCTGGCGAACGGACTCATCTCTGCTTCCGGCGGACACCTGATCCTGACGCTCTTCTTCACGATGCTGGCCGCCATCATCCTCGGCATGGGCTCGCCGACGACAGCCAACTACGTCATCACATCGACGATCGCCGCACCCGCGGTCATCGCGCTGCTCATGCTGGATGAGCCGGCGGGCGTGGCCGTACCGGTCGTCGTGGCGCTGTCTGCGCACCTGTTCGTCTTCTATTTCGGCATCATTGCGGACATCACGCCTCCGGTTGCACTTGCAGCGTTCGCGGCTTCCGGCATTTCGGGCGGAGATCCGATCAAGACGGGCGTCAATGCGGCGAAGCTCGCCATCGCGGCGTTCATCATCCCGTATATGTTCGTTTATAATCCGGCGATGCTCATGATGGATGCCAGCATTCTGGAGATCGTCTGGGTCACGGCCACTGCGCTTGCGGGCATGATTGCGATCGGCGCCGGATTCGTCGGCTACTGGTACCGGAAGCTGAACTGGATGGAGCGGATTGGTGCACTGGCGGCCGGGATCATGCTCATCTTCCCTGAGAACATGACCGACATTTTCGGAATTGCGCTGTTCGTCATTTTGATCGCCATCCAGATCATGACGAAAAACCGTGGAAGCAAAGGCAAGGTCGCTGCGGCCTGAATGAAGAAAAACCCCCGCAGGAGTTGAGGCTCCGGCGGGGATTTTCTTATCGTTGGTTCTGATCATTCACACTGATAAGCGCCAGGCCTTTGATCTTCATCAAATGCTCGAGCGCCGTCTTGAATGTGGCAAAGGCCTTCAGGTGCTGGATGATCGGCAACCCGGAGTTGACCAGTTCCCTGGCAAACTGCGGGGAGATGCCGACGACGATCACCCGGATGCCCATCAATCCGAGGGAAGCCGTCAAATTTTCAATGAATGAGCCGAGCACGGTCAGGTCATCCACCATGTTCAGGGAGAGGGCGGTGAAATCCACAATGGCGGAATCGGTCCGCGACTGCGCCGCGTGATTCAAGATCTTGGTGACGGCCCGGTCGAGCCGGTCCGGCGAGAGTTCTCCGGCAAACGGAATCAGGATCGTGTTCGGGAGAATGGAAGGGATGATTGGAATATGGGCTTCCTCGATCTGCTTTTCCAGGCTGCTCACTTGATCATTGAGCCGGGCGATGGTGGTTTTCAAATGTTTTTCGTCCATGATGTCCTCACAATCCAAATTAGTTTGATTTCTATTATACAAGTTCTTTTATGCGGGGAATATTAAAATAGACTTTTAGGCGGAATCAGTATGAAAATTGTTGTGAAAACAGAGAATCGCGGCCGCGAAAGAAAAAAATAAAACTTTTTTAGAAAAGCTGTTGACTTAAACGGGGAAGCCGTTTATTATAGGTAATGTGCTTGAGAGAGTTACCGAGTGACTCACCGCCGCACAACATCCCAGATATGATTCCGTAGCTCAGCTGGGAGAGCGCTACCTTGACAGGGTAGAGGTCGCTGGTTCGAGCCCAGTCGGAATCATCACTAAAACCTTACATAGGGTTTAAAAGACATCTTGCGCTTGCGTAAGATGTCTTTTTTTGCACTAGATGCAGATTCGCACTTAGAGCGCCGGTTTCGCACTTAGAGCGCCAGTTTCGCACTTAGAGCGCCAGTTTCGCACTTAGAGAGCCAGTTTCGCACTTAGAGCGCCGGATTCGCACTTAGAGCGTCAGTTTCGCACTTAGAGCGCCGTGTTCGCACTTGGAGCGTCAGATTCGCACTTAGAGTGTCAAGATTCGCACTCAATAACTTTATTTAAGAATGGAAACATAATAAGGACCGCATCCACTCCGGTTTTCCGTGAGGGTGCGGTCCTTATGTATTGCCAAATCGCGTTTCGGCAGACAGCGATTGTCGCTTGTTCAATCGTTATTGCTCCTGCGGGACGTTTTCTTGTTCCTCGGTGAAGTACAGGAAGTTTTCCTGCTCCAGTTCAGCGAGCCGTTCTTTGTTGATCCCGAGTTCCAGGTTACCTGTAAACATTTCATCCCACCAGTTTTCTTGTTTCATCATGACATTTCCTCCTTGATCTCATTCGTTGTTTGACTTCTCTATACCCTTCGGTGTTACAATCCGAAACAGAGTTAGATGCAAAACAAGCCAGAAGACCTATATTTCTATTTGTATTAAGGGAGGAGCCGTTTGATGAACAAGACGACAATCGCTGTGATTGGTGCCGGTATCGTGGGGGAACGCATTCTCCGCACGCTTTCCGGACATGCTGAGGCCGAGGCCATTGTGATTTATGATGCGGATGCCAAAAGATCTGAAGAGATGAGCCGGGCGTTTTCCGTGCCGGTTGCCGGTTCGCTCGAAGAAGTTTTTGAAATGAAGCCGGACTGGGTGTATATCGGCACGCCTCCGCGTTATCATGCGCCCATTGCAGAAGCGGCCTTTGATGCCGGGCTGGATGTTCTTTGCGAAAAGCCACTGGCCCATGATGCGGACACGGCAGCCCGGATGGCATCTGCCGCTGAACAAAGCGGCCGCTTGACCGCGATGCATTTTCCGCTTCTCTACAACCCGTCTGTCCGTGCTTTGCTGTCCGAAGCGGATTCGGGAAAGATCGGACCGCTTCTTCGGATCGAACTTCAGGCTCATTTTCCTCAATGGCCGCGAGTTTGGCAGCAGAACCCATGGATCGGCACCCGAGATCAGGGCGGGTTCATACGGGAAGTCTTCCCGCATTTCATTCAGATTATGAGCCGGCTCTCCGGCGCAATCGAAATTTCATCTAAAAGGACGGATTATCCGGCTGACCCCGCGCTCTGTGAAACAGGCGTCATCGCAGCAGGAACAACTGAAACCGGCGTTCCGGTCCTCTTCAACGGACTGGCCGGCGGAGCATCGGAAGAGCGCATCGAGTTCACGGTATACGGGACCGTAGGGGCGCTCCGCCTCGTCAACTGGTCGGATTTATACCGTGCGGAGGCGGGCGGGACGTTCGAACGGATTGACGAGTCGCCTTCTGTTCCCGGTTTGTTCGATGAGCTGATCCGCAAAAAGCGCGGGGAAGACGCCGTCATCGTGCCGTTCAGCGAAGGGGCCGTCATCCAGCGCACCGTGGATGGACTACTGTAATTTCCAATATCACGAAAGAATGCTTCCGCTTTCGGCGGGAGCTTTTTTCAGTTGGCTGCAAAGGTTCACGTTGTTGCCATAAAGGATATCGCCGGTGTTTGGCGAACAGGGAATGGAATAGGGGAGAGTCATCAAAGGAGTGGTCCAGATGAAGTTCACAGAGGAAACGGCGGGCCGGATCGTCGCCATGCAGAAGCACTGTTACCAAACCGGCAAAACGAAGCCGGCGGAATTCCGAAAAGAGAGACTGACCGCGCTTTACGAGGCGATCCGGGAACGCGAGCAAGAAATACTGGCAGCGTTGCGGGCCGACTTGGGGAAAAGCGGTTTTGAAGCATACACGACAGAAGTCGGGTTCGTGTTGTCGAGCATCCGGGAGACCGTTTCCAAGCTGGACGGATGGATGGAACCTGAAGCGAGGAAGACACCCGTGTTTCTCCAGCCGGGTAAAAGTTTCGTCGTCCGGGAGCCATGGGGTACTGCGCTCATCATCGGCCCGTTCAATTATCCGTTCCAGCTGGTGATCGAACCGCTGGCCGCCGCCATCGCGGGAGGCAATACGGCGGTGCTCAAGCCTTCGGAATCAACACCGCACACCGCTGCCGTCATCCGGGAGCTCGTCCGGAACACATTCGAGGCGGCGCACGTCACGGTTGTGGAAGGCGGCAAAGAAGAAACATCCGCGCTGCTGTCGGCACCGTTTGACTTCATGTTCTTCACGGGCAGCGCGAAAGTGGGGCGGATCGTCATGAGGGCGGCCGCGGACCACCTCGTTCCGGTCATCCTCGAACTCGGCGGGAAAAGTCCGGCGATCGTCGACCAGACGGCGGATCTGAGGCTTGCGGCAGAGCGCATCGCGTGGGGCAAGTTCACGAACACCGGGCAGACGTGCGTCGCGCCGGACTATGTGCTTGTACATCATTCGGTGAAGCGCCGGTTCCTGGATGAACTTGCCGGTGCCATCCGGCGGTTCTACGGTGAAGATGCGAGAAAAAGTCCGGATTACGGGCGGATCGTGGATGACCGCCAGTTTGACCGGCTGCGCAGGATGCTGGATGACGCCCGGAGCCGGATCATACTCGGCGGGGGAATGAACCGCGACGAGCTGTTCATCGAGCCGACCGTCCTCGACAGCCCGCCTGCGGACAGCCCCGTCATGGAGGAAGAAATCTTCGGACCGGTTTTGCCGGTGTACGGTTATTCAAGTCTGATCGCGGCCGTCCGTGAAATCCGGAAACAACCGAAGCCCCTTGCGGCGTATCTGTTCTCGGAAAATGAACAGGCGGCCGAATTCTTCCTGTCGGAGCTGCCGTTTGGCGGCGGTTGCATCAATGACACGATGTCCCATGTCGGGAACATCCATCTTCCGTTCGGCGGAGCGGGGCCGTCAGGCATCGGCAGCTATCACGGCCGGGAAGGGTTCGAGGCGTTCACTCATGCGAAAGCGGTCCTGAAACGGGGCACAACATTCCCGGTGAAGCTTGCCTTCCCGCCATACGGCAACCGGCTGCGGCTGGTCCGGCGGTTCATGAAGTGACGGCAGCCGCGGAGCGGACGGGAAATTCCCGAGGCGCCTCCCGGAAACCGGTGCACTTCGTGACGCCCGCCCGGCAAAGGCGTATAATGAAAGATGGATTTTTTAACGATCTGGGAGGACAACCACTCTATGGCGATACCATTTGAACTTGAACATTCAATCGATCTTCTGGAACAGCTCGTCAACACGCCGAGCCCGTCCGGCTATACGGCAGAGGTCATGCAAAAAGTGGCCGGCATCCTTGAAGAAGCGGGGCTGGAAACCCGGAAAACGAATAAAGGCGCCGTCATCGCGACGATCAAAGGACAGGACGATGACCGCCAGCGGCTCATCACGGCGCACGTTGACACGCTCGGAGCAATCGTCAAGGAAGTGAAGCCGTCGGGCCGGCTGAAGCTTGATAAAATCGGCGGCTTCAATTGGAATGCGGCGGAAGGCGAATACTGCACCGTCCATACGGCGGACGGGCGCAAAATCCGCGGAACCATCCTCATGCACCAGACGACGGTCCATGTGTACCGGGATGCGGGCACGGCGGAGCGGAGCAGCGACAACATCGAAGTGCGTCTCGACGAAAAAGTGTTCAGTGCGGAAGACACCCGGAAGCTCGGCATCGAAGTCGGAGATTTTGTTTCATTTGATCCCCGGTTTGAACGCTCGGACAGCGGATTCGTCAAATCCCGCCATCTGGACGATAAAGCGAGCACCGCGCTGCTGCTGGAACTGGCGGCCTCGATCCGCAAATCCGGCGAGGAACTGCCGCATACGGTCCATTTTTATATTTCCAACAACGAGGAAATCGGATTTGGCGGCAATGCGTCGGTTCCGGAGAAAACGGTGGAATACATCGCATTCGACATGGGGGCAATCGGCGATGGTCAGTCGTCCGATGAATACACGGTCTCGATTTGCGTGAAGGATTCCAGCGGTCCATATCATTATGGTCTGACCCGCCACCTAGCGGAACTGTGCAAAAAAGACGGCATCCCGCACAAGCTGGACATTTATCCGTACTACGGTTCGGATGCGTCCGCGGCGATCCGGGCAGGCTATGATGTAAAGCATGCGCTCTTTGGGCCGGGGATCGAATCGTCCCACGCGCTCGAGCGCACACATACTGAATCGCTTGAGGCGGCCGCACGGCTTCTCCGCGCATATGTCATGTCGCCGCTGGTGGAGGAATGATCTGATGGAAACGAAATTATTGCTTGAACAGTTGCCCGTGAAAACAGTGACCGGCACGGTTCCGGACGAAGTGACGGATCTTGCGGTTGATTCCCGCGCGGTCCAGCCGGGCGGCGCGTTCATCTGCATCAACGGATATACCGTGGACGGCCACGACTACGCGGAAAAGGCGCTTGCGGCGGGTGCCCGGCTGATCATTGCCGAGCGGCCGGTCCAGTTTGACCCGGACCGCGCGGCGCTTGTTCTCGTCGACGATACGGCGCGTGCCGAAGGGCTTCTTGCCGCGGCGTTCTACGGACATCCTTCGCGCTCGATCCGGCTCATCGGCGTCACCGGCACGAACGGCAAGACGAGCGTGACCGGCATCATCCACGGCATCCTGCGTTCATGCGGGCGGAAGTCGGCCGCGTCTGGAACGATCGGCTTCGATCTGGACGGGACGCTGTATGAATCGGCGAACACAACGACCGACGCCGTCACGACCCAGCAGATGATCCGCCGGGCCGTCCTGGAAGACTGCGACACGATGACGATGGAAGTCTCTTCGCACGGGCTCGTGGAAGGCCGACTTGCCGGCACCGAGTTCGACATTGCGGTCTTTACGAACTTGACGCATGATCATCTGGACTTCCACGGAACGATGGAACATTACGGCTATGCGAAGGGACTGCTGTTTTCCCAGCTCGGGCAGGACACGACCCGCACGAAAGCGGCCGTTCTCAACATTGACGATCCATGGTCGGAGCGGTACCGCCGGATGACGCCGTTTCCTGTGTACAGCTACGGCCTTGCGGAAAATGCGATGTTCCGCGGAACGGATATCCGCCTGGGGGCCGAGTTGACTTCGTTCATCATGGAAACACCCGAAGGGCCGCAGGACGTGACGATGAACCTGCTCGGCAAGTTCAATGTGCACAATGCTTTGGCGGCGACCGCGGCGCTCTACGCGTCCGGCTTGCCGCTTGGCGAGATCCTCGACGGCCTCCGGTCGCTTCCGCCGGTCAAGGGCCGGATGGAGAAGGTGAAGGCGGATCTGCCTGTCACGATGTACGTGGATTACGCGCATACGCCGGATGCCATCGAAAAGGCGATCGACTCGGTCCTGCCTTACAAAACGAACAAGCTCATCTTCCTGATCGGAACCGGCGGCAACCGCGACCGGTCGAAGCGGCCGATCATGGCGGAAAAGGCATCCGTCGCGGACTACGTTGTCCTGACGACGGACGATCCGCGGGACGAGCCATATGATTCGATCACCTCCGAGCTGGCGGCCGGCATGAAGCATGACGGTTTCGCCTGCATCGGAGACCGGGAAGAAGCGGTCCGCCACGCCGTTTCAGTAGCCGGGGAAGGCGACATCATCATTTTCGCCGGCAAAGGGCATGAGGACTTCCAGATCATCGGAAATAAAAAGTTTCCGCACAGCGACGCGGCCATCGCCATTGATGAAGCGGAGCGCAAATTCGGACGCAAAGCAGGCGTCCGGGACTGACCCGGCGGCCGGAAAGGAACTTCCTTTCCGGCCTTCCGCGTGAAAAAGCTTGAATTCCCGCTGTGCGGTCTCTATGATGAGAAAAGCTGAAAACATGAGGAGAAATGGAAATATGGATCAACCACTCAAGAACGAAATCGCTTCGCGCCGGACATTTGCAATCATCTCGCACCCGGATGCCGGCAAAACGACGATGACGGAAAAACTGCTTTTATTCGGAGGCGCCATCCGGGATGCCGGCACTGTCAAAGGGAAGAAATCCGGAAAATTTGCAACATCCGACTGGATGGAGATCGAGAAGCAGCGCGGCATTTCCGTGACGAGCTCCGTGCTCCAGTTCGACTACGACGGCAAGCGGGTCAACATACTTGATACACCGGGCCACGAAGACTTCAGTGAAGACACGTACCGGACGCTCATGGCCGTCGACTCGGCCGTCATGATGGTCGACTCCGCGAAAGGGATCGAGCCGCAGACGATCAAGCTGTTCAAAGTCTGCCGCATGCGGGGGATTCCGATCTTCACGTTCATGAACAAAATGGACCGGATGGGGAAAGAGCCGCTCGAACTGATGGAAGAACTCGAAGAAGTGCTCGGCATCGAATCGTATGCGATGAACTGGCCGATCGGCATGGGCAAAGAGTTCATGGGCATCTATGACCGTCATAACCGCCGGGTGGAACTGGCCCGCGGGGAAGGAGACGGCCGGTTCCTCGAGGTCGGCGAAGACGGCGATCTCACCGAACCGAATCCAATTCAGGACTCGTCCTACTTCCGCCAGGCGGTGGATGACGTCCAACTGCTGGATGAGGCGGGGAATTCCTTTGATGTGGACCGGGTGAAAAACGGTGAACTGACGCCGGTCTTCTTCGGATCCGCACTGACGAACTTCGGCGTCCAGACGTTCCTGGAAACGTATTTGAAGTTTGCGCCGGCACCGCAGCCGCGGACAACGTCGGACGGCGGGGAAGTGAACCCGTACGACGACGAGTTCACCGGCTTCATCTTCAAGATCCAGGCGAACATGAACCCGGCCCACCGCGACCGCATCGCATTCGTCCGGATCGTCTCGGGTGAATTCGATCGCGGCATGCAGGTGACGGTCCCGCGGATTCCGAAGACATTCAAGGTGAGCCAGTCCACCCAGTTTCTCGCCGATGACCGGGAAACCGTCAACATGGCCGTCGCCGGCGACATCATCGGCCTGTATGACACGGGGAACTACCAGATCGGCGACACGATCACAGGCGGCAAGGGACGGTTTTCGTTTGAGGCGCTGCCGCAGTTCACACCGGAACTGTTCGTCAAAGTCACTCCGAAGAACGTCATGAAATCGAAACACTTCCACAAGGGCATCCTCCAGCTTGTCCAGGAAGGCGCCATCCAATACTACAAGACGCTTCATACAGAGGAAGTCATCCTCGGGGCGGTCGGACAGCTGCAGTTTGAGGTGTTCGAGCACCGCATGAAGAACGAGTACAATTCCGAAGTGAACATGGAGCACATCGGCTCGAAAGTCGCCCGCTGGATCGAAAATGAAGGCGACGTGAAAGAATCTATGACCGGCCCGCGCAGCATGCTCGTCAAGGACCGCTACGAACGGCTCGTGTTCCTGTTCGAGAACGACTTCGCCCTCCGCTGGTTCCAGGACAAAAATCCGGACATCCAGCTGTACAGCCTGCTTTAATCAAACCCAATCGACCCGGACAGCCCACTGGCTGCCCGGATTTTTTGGTGATCGGGCCGCGAGCCTTCTCCGATTGAGTCTGAAACTGGACACGATCGCCCATGAATCCACTCATCCCGTCAACGCGCTCACTCACGGGATCTATGATTCCACTCGTCGCGTCAACGCGCTCACTCACGGGGCCTATGATTCCACTCGACCTGGGGGCTCCATGAATCCACCCAATCTCGGCAACGCGCTCACCCACGAGAGCATCGTATTGTGTAAACGCCATCAGTCGAAGACATCCGCTCGCTTACCGCGGGCGTTTCCTCAGCCTCCTCGAGCTGCGCTCTGCGGGGTCTTCAGCTAACGCTTATCCAGCAGGTGTCTCGCAGATTTCTTCTCCTTCTCAGTAGGAATTCCACGATAATTGGACACTATCTCTTCTTTTCAGGAGCGAGTCGTACGGATCCACTTTTCCGGGGGGCGAGTCGTACGGATTCGTCCCTGAACCGTACGGATCCGTCCTTGAGTCGTACGGATTCCGCCTTGAGTCGTACGGGTCCACTCTCCCGGGGGCGAGTCGTACGGATGTACCCTTCGTCCCCGAGTCGTTCCTCTTCCACCCTGAACCGTACGCATTCCTCTTTCCCTGCCGGTCATCCACCTTATTAGAGGCCATGCGAACGGTTGTCCAGGGCACCGTTCGTCCTTCATTTCGCCTCATTCTCGCCTGTTTCTGCAGATTCGGCCAGTTTATTCCCCGCCGGCGTTGAAGGATGGCTGCCGGATTCGGTATGATGGAGGTATGTATGTGGAAGTGGGGTCAGTCCTATGAAAATCAGTGAATTCTCCATCAGGCGGCCGGTCTTCACAATCGTGACGATGTTGCTCGTCCTGATTCTCGGCGTCGTGTCGTTTCTGAAGATTCCGCTCACGCTTATCCCTGAGCTGAATCCGCCGGTTGCGGTGGTTGTGACGAATTATTCCGGCGCGGGGCCGGAGGAAGTGAGCGAAAAAGTCACGAAGCCGCTGGAAAACAATCTTTCCACGCTGCCGGGGCTGAAGAAGATCCAGTCGATGTCCCAGGAAGGGGCCAATCTCCTGTTCCTGGAGTTTGACTGGTCGACGGAGATTGATGATGTGCAGATGGACGTCCTGCAGAGGATCGACCAGACGCCGCTTCCGGATGATGCCGGAAAGCCGCAGTTCCTGAAGTTCGACCCTTCACAGTTTCCGGTCATCCAGCTGTCGCTGAGGGCTGAAGAAGGAACCGGGGATATCCGCGACATTGCGGACCGCCTGGAGACCGAGCTTCGGAGGACAGAGGGCGTGGCGAGCGTCACGGTCTCTGCGAAGCTGGTGGAGGACGTCGCGGTGGAGCTGGATCCTGCCAAGTTGGAAGAGCGCGGCCTTTCCCAGTCGGACGTCGTCCAGGCGCTGCGGGCGAACAATATTTCACTGCCCGGCGAACCGGTCAATACGGAAGAAGGGCAGCGGCTCACGACGCGTGTCATGAGCACGCTCGTGTCCATGGACGAAATCAGGGACCTCGTCCTCACCGTCAATCCGGTGGACGGCAAGGAAGTGAAAATCGGGGACGTCGCCGAAGTAGAAGCGGCCCAAGATGAAGAAATGACCACCCGCACGGACGACGAACCGTCGGTCATCATGTCGGTGCTCCAGGAATCGGGCGCCAATACGGCGGACGTCTCGAAATCATTCAAGGAGTCGCTTGACAAGCTGCTGAAAAAGAAAGACTTCAGCGGCGTCCAGGCGGACATCCTGTTTGACCAGGGAGATTACATCGCACTGGCCATCGGCAACATCGGACAGTCCCTTATCCTCGGCGGAATTTTCGCGATGATCGTCCTGTTCCTCTTCCTGAAGACGGTGAAGAGCCCGGCGATCATCGGTGTGGCGATTCCATATTCGGTTATCGTCACATTCGTCCTTATGTATTTTGCCGATTTTGCGCTGAATATCCTGACGCTCGGTGCGCTTGCGCTCGGGATCGGGATGCTCGTGGACAACGCGATCGTCGTCATCGAAAACATCGAACGTCACCTGGCGCTCGGCAAGCGGCCGAGACAGGCAGCGCTGGACGGCACGAAAGAGGTCGGGGGCGCCATCACCGCGTCGACTCTGACCACGATCGCCGTATTCGTCCCGGTCATCTTCATTTCCGGGCTGATCGGCCGGATTTTCACGGAGTTCGCCCTGACGATTTCGTTCAGCTTGCTGGCATCGCTTGCGGTCGCTTTGACCGTCATCCCGATGATGGCGTCCCGGATGCTGGAGCGGCCGAAGCGCAATCTCGAGGCCCGGCGCCGGCGGTCGAAAACCTATAAGAATTTCGAACGTTCGATCAACTGGTCGCTCAGCCACAGGCCCGCAGTGCTCGGCATGACCTTGTTCCTGCTCGTTGCGGGCTCTCTCGGACTCTGGCGGGTCGGAACGGAATTCCTGCCGGCGACGGATGAAGGGTTCGTCAGCATTGCGGTCAATCTGCCGGACGGGGCCTCCCTGGATGCAACCGACCGGGTGATCCGCAAAATCGAGGACCGGCTGCGCGATGAAAAAGACGTGGATGTGTATGTAAGCCTGACGGGCGGAACCCAGCAGGGACTTGCACAGGGGTCCGGCGAGGCGGACAGGGGTGAGCTGTACGTTAAGCTAAAACCGCTGAATGAACGGTCCAGATCGGTATTTGAATTTGTCGACGACGTCCAGCCGGAAGTGAAGAAGGACATCGGGGACGAGGCCGAAGTGACGTTCAATTTACAAACGGCGGCGGGCTCTTCGCCGAACACGCTGACGTTCACGCTGTCCGATCCGGACGGTGCCCGGCTGGAGAATGAGTCGGACAAGCTGATGAAACGGCTGCCGCGCGTCGACGGCTTCACCGAGGTGTCCAATGACCTCGTGGAGGCGGTCGAAGAAATCCGCATCGTCGTGGACCGGGAAGCCGCATCGGCGAATGGCATGGCACCTGCCCAGATCGCCGATACTGTCAACAACATGACACGGGGTGTGCCGGCCACGCAAATCGTGGAGGACGGAGATGTCCGGACGGTCCATGTGGTGCTCGGAGGCGAGGCGGGCAACAGTCTGGATGGCCTAAAGGAGATGAAGCTGAGAACACCTTCGGGCACATTCGTCCGCCTGGCGGACCTGGCAGACGTCACCGTCGAGGAAGGCCCGGCCGCAATCAGAAGGGTGGACCAGGCGGATGCAATCCGGTTCACCGTCCACCATGAGTCCGGTCTCACGCTCGGGGAAGCCACGAAGAAAGTGAAGGAAGAAATCGAAAAAGCGCACATCTCCGATGAGACGGATCTGACATTCGGAGGGGACCGCGAACTGTTTGAGAGTGCAATCGGGGATATGACGATGGCCGTCATACTTGCCGTGGTCCTCGTATATATTGTGATGGCGGCCCAGTTCGAATCATTCAAGTATCCGCTCGTCATCATGTTCACCGTCCCGCTCATGATCATCGGAGTGGCGGTGGCGCTGTTTGCGACAAATACCCCGCTCAGTGTGTCGGCCATCATCGGAATCCTCATCCTTGTCGGGATCGTCGTCAACAACGGCATCGTGCTTGTCGACTACATCAACCAGCGAAAGGCGCAGGGCATGGCTTCATTGGAGGCGATCGTCGTCTCCGTGAAGGACCGTGCCCGGCCGATCCTCATGACTGCGCTGACGACGATTCTCGGCCTGCTGCCGCTTGCTCTTGGCATCGGCGAAGGAACCGAGATCAACCAGCCGATGGGGATTGCGGTCATCGGCGGGCTCATCAGCTCGACCGCCCTGACGTTGTTCGTTGTTCCGGTCATCTACAGTCTGTTTGATCCGGAAACGAGAAAGTTGAAAAAGGACAAGACAACCGCACGGGATCTGTGATAAAATGACGACAACGGAAAACTGAATCTGCTTTGACACTGTCAAAGGGGAGTAGCTATAGGGAAACCTATTTCATAATCGTCATTACATGGCTTTGGCCATCGGTTATGATAGGGCCGCCTCATGAAAATGGGGCGGCGCTTAGCGAGACCTTTGCCCGCTTATTCGGGCAAGGGTCTTTTTGTTTTCCGCCAACAAGGGAGGGAACCTGAAATTGGATACAATCTTGCTTGAATACGGATGGGTGCTCATCGTACTCGTCGTACTGGAAGGGCTGCTTGCGGCAGACAATGCAGTCGTCATGGCGGTCATGGTGAAGCACCTGCCGCCTGAAAAGAGAAAGAAGGCCCTGTTCTACGGGCTGCTCGGTGCATTCGTCTTCAGGTTTGCCGCGCTCTTCATGATCACAATCCTCGTGGATATCTGGCAGATCCAGGCCATCGGGGCCGCTTACCTGCTGTTCATCTCGATCAAAAACCTGTATGACATGAAAAAGCACAAAAACGGCGGGGACGGTCATGTGGAAAAACCGAAAAAACAGTCCGGCTTCTGGATGACCGTCGTCAAGGTGGAACTCGCCGACATCGCATTCGCCATCGATTCGATGCTGGCTGCCGTGGCCATCGCCGTCACGCTTCCTGAACTCGGGGACTTTCATATCGGGGGCATCAACGGCGGACAATTTTCCGTCATGTTCCTCGGAGGCGTGATCGGACTGATCATCATGCGGTTCGCCGCGACCTGGTTCGTCCGGCTGCTCGACAAATATCCGGCGCTTGAGGGCGCTGCCTTCGCCATCGTCGGGTGGGTCGGCGTGAAGCTCGTTGTCCTGACGCTCGGCCACGAGGACCTCGCCATCATTGACCCTCACTTCCCGCATTCGACGCTTTGGAAGACCATTTTCTGGTCAGTCCTCCTGCTCATCGCCGTGCTTGGTGTACTGATCGGAATCCGGAATGACAAGAAAAAAACAGCCTGATTCAAATCACAAAAAAGTAAAAACGGCAATGGACTGCCCGCCAGTTCCATTGCCGCTTTCTTTTTGAGCTGTTTTTCTTTAGAATGAAGTTTATTCTTTATCATCGGTCCATTTTGAAAGGATCTGGAATGACATGTCTTTCATCGAACGGCTCAAAGTGAATAGAATGACACCGGCGAGGGTGCTGGTCACGTATTATTTCATTGCCATTTCCGTGTCGGCCATCCTGCTGAACCTTCCGGGCGTCCATCTCCACGGCGTGAAAATCAGCTTCATGGACAGCCTGTTCACCGCGGTGAGCGCGGTCAGTGTAACCGGACTGTCGGTCATCGACATCGGATCCACCTACACGACGTTCGGACTCATCATGTTCATGATCGTTCTGCATTTCGGCGGCGTCGGCGTCATGTCGATCGGCACGTTCTTCTGGCTGATCGTCAGGCGGAGAATCGGGCTCCGGGAAAGACAGCTCATCATGGTCGACCAAAACCAGTATACGATGGCCGGCGCGGTCAAGATGATCCGGGAAATCATGCAGCTGATGATCCTGATCGAGCTGATCGGCGGAAGCATCCTGACGCTTTACTTCACGAAATTCTATGACTCGTTCGGCGATGCACTGCTCAACGGAATGTTCCATGCGGTCACATCCACGACGAACGCGGGCTTCACCATCCAGCCGGATTCACTTGCCTTCTACTTCAATGACTATTTCGTGCAGCTGATCACGATGGCACTCATCGTCCTAGGTGCGATCGGTTTCCCGGTCCTCATCGAAGTCAAGCGGTTCCTTTCAAGCAAGGAGCCCGGTTTCCGGTTCTCCCTGTTTACGAAAATCACCACATCGACATTCGGCATTCTCATGCTCGCCGGTGCCGCGGTCATCCTGCTTCTGGAATCATTCCACGGTTTCAAAGGCATGTCCTGGCACGAAGCCGCGTTCACTGCCCTGTTCCATTCGGTTTCAGCCCGTTCGGCGGGCCTGACGACGATGGACGTCACCCAGTACAGCGAAGCGACCGATATTTTCATCAGTGCGCTCATGTTCATCGGGGCTTCCCCAAGCTCTGTCGGCGGCGGGATCCGGACGACGACATTTGCGATCGCCGTGCTGTTTCTCATCAACTTCGCGAGGGGCAAAAGCGTCATCCAAGTGTTCGGCAGGGAAATCGAGCAGATCGACATTTTCCGTTCGTACGCCGTCATCCTGATCGCCATCCTCATGGTCGTGGTGGCGACCATGATCATGACCATCACGGAGAACGGCATATCCGCCACCGCGCTTCTGTTTGAAATCACTTCGGCGTTCGGGACTTGCGGCATGTCGCTCGGCATTACGGCGGATTTAAGCAATATCGGGAAAATCATCTTGATGATGCTGATGTTCGTCGGACGGGTCGGCCTCATCTCCTTCCTTTTCACGCTCGGGGGCAAACCGAGAAAACTGAATTTCCATTATCCGAAAGAGCGGGTCATCATCGGGTGAACCACGGACGGAGCAAAAGGCGGCAAGGGCTAAAGAACTGCAGGCTCTTGCTGTTTTTTTAGTGGCGGAAGACCCGGTTATGTTCCACAAAAAGGACGAGTGGACGAAACATGGTTCAAAATATCTTGAAAAAAATTTTTTATCCGCCAAAACGGCGCCATTCAAAGGAAAGCCCGATTTTGGGGGAAGACCCTGTCTTGACCTTCCGGCTGGAAAATGAGTAAATGGTCTTATATCAAGATGGGTTCAAACGTGGAACAATCATAATAATCGGATAATTCTATTTGGTGACTTGCTCTGAAGCCTATCATGTTCAACCGACCAAATTCATAAGATAGCCAAAACGGAAGAAGGGCCGGTGTACAATTTGCCTTTTAAATCAATGATGGAAACTTTCGAGTTCTTGTTTGAGGATACCGACGACGCCATAATGATGGTTCAGCAGAGCGGCCTTTGCCTCAGGGCCAACTCGGCTGCAAAACACCTGTTCAGCATTTCGCCCGGTAAACCGGTGGACAAGCTGCTGCCTGATTCTGAACACGGACTTTGGAGTCAGTTTCTGAGCTCCGTGAAACCCGGTAAAAAGGTGACCTCTCTCTTTAACCTTACACAGGGCGAGGGAGGGACGGGCACCGGCTTGGAGGCGACCGGCTCTTTTTTCCGGCAAAACAGTTCGGTCATCGTGCGGTTCAGGCCCGCTGATCGGTGCCGGGCAGGACAGCCGGATCAAACCAGCATCCGCTACTCGGGAATCTTCCGTCATGCGCTCAATTGCTTTATCTTGTTCGATCGGACAGGCCGGATCCATGATGCCAACAATCGGACGGACTTCTTTTTTGGGCAGCGCCCGGAAGACGTCATCGGCCGCACTGTGCGCGACTTTATCTGCAAAAGGTTTTCCGAAGGGGACGATGAGAAGTTCACTTTGATGATGGAGCAGGAAGGCAGAGTGGAGGCGAAACGCCGCTACGTCTCTGAAGACGGCCAGGAGCGTTATTATCATTTTTATACGGTCTTCGATGAAGACTCCGATATGTATGTCATGACCGTCCGTGATGACACGGAAAAAGTCGAACTGAAACAGCAGATGGAGCGAAATGAAAGCCTGTCTGCGCTCGGTCAGCTGGCGGCGAGCATCGCCCACGAGATGAAGAACGGGATGACTTCCATCCGGGGCTTCACGGAACTCATGAAGCTGTCGGCAGATGACACCTCCATGAGCTACCTCGACGTCATCGACAGCGAAATGGGCAGGATGGAGTCGCTCATGAAAGAGTTCCTGATGCTGTCGAAGCCGACGGGCAAGGAACAGGTCCCGTTTCCGCTGTTCCGCTCGATCTGTGAGGTTGTCACCATCATGGAGCCGCAGTGCATGCAGCGCGGAATCACCATTTACAAAGACAACCACGTGAATGCGGAAGTGACGGTGGTCGGTAATCCCCAGCGCATGAAGCAGTCGCTCATCAACCTGATCAAAAACGCAATTGAAGCGTCCGACAGCGGATCCCGGCTCATGATTTCGATCGAGAACTATGACCGAGGACATGTCTTGCTGGCTGTGACGGATGAAGGAAAAGGAATGACGGAGCTTCAGCTGAAGCAAGTGTTCATGCCGTTTTTCACGACAAAGCGGGATGGCACCGGGCTCGGATTGCCGTTCGCCCTTGAAACGGCTGAGCTGATGGGCGGACACTTGTTTATCAAGTCCATGCCGGACAAGGGATCGAGGATTGAAATGCTCCTTCCGTCGGCTGCGGCCGAGGCGCAAGAAACACCGGCCGAAGAGACAAGCAATGCGGTCTGATGCCTTCCTGTTTTGACAGCCGTGCTTTCCCCGCTCTATAATGGGATGCAGTGTACCTGTATCATAGAAAACAGGGGATGAAGAAATGGAACAGACAGGCAGCGGCCTTTCGCTGAAGCTATTCATCGTCCTTTCCAGGGCGCATAAAGTGATTTCCGAACAGGCAAACCGGCTTTTTGCAGATCATGGATTGAATCCGACAGAGTTTGCGGTGCTTGAGCTGCTCTATCATAAAGGCCGGCAGCCGATCCAGAAAATCGGCGGCAAGATTTTGCTGGCGAGCGGATCCATGACCTATGTCATCGACAAACTGGAGCGAAGAGGCTACCTGAGCAGGACGGTCTGTGACATCGACCGCCGGGTGACTTTCGTCGATATCACGGAGGAAGGCCGGCTGCTCATGGCGGAAATTTTTCCTCTTCATGAACGGAACTTGCATCAACTGATGTCCGCACTCGATGAAGACGAAAAGAAAACAGCGATCGATCTGATGAAAAAGCTCGGCCTTTCTATAAAAAACTTATCTAGCTAAACAAAAAAAGACCGGTTATCCCGGTCTCAGACTGTAGACAAAACGGACCCAAAAGAAATCTTTTGGGGTCGTTTTGTCATTTTAATGGATATTTCGCATGTTCTTGCCCATAAAACCCCTGGGGGAGGAGCGGCCGTCAGGCCGGTTTTGGTGCTTTCCATGTCCAGCAGGCCAATCTTTTTAAATTCAGCGCAGTATAAGTAAGCATCGTCTGCATGGACATTTTTGCTTCCCCGCGCAGGGTTGTCCATCGCATGCCACACTTTTCTTTGGCATCTC
>NZ_JBHLWY010000032.1:0-17807 GCF_042432615.1 Bhargavaea ullalensis | reverse complement strand
ATGCGGCGTTGAACCGTACGGATCGGGGGTTGAGTCGTACGCATTGATGCTCCGGTGGGCGAGTCGTATGAATCGGCACTTTGGACGGACGGATTCATTCTCATGAACGCCTGGGTGGCCGGGCTCTTCACATTTCTGACGAATTTCGCCTGAATTCCCGCCGGTGCCGGGAATTCAGGTCGCGGGGCTGTCCGGGGAGTGATAAAATAACGGGTGACGGCAACAGAGGAGGCACTTGTTTTGATCAAAAAATCATTGGCGGCTTTGTCCGCAGCAATATTCATCGGGACTGCCGGCTGGGTTCCGGCAGCTTCAGCAGCAGGTGACCCGGTTCTGGATGACAGCATATATGACACGCTCGTCGACCGGTTCTTCAATGGCTCGACGGCCAATGACCGGGACGTGGACCCGGCCGATCCGAAGGCATTCTCAGGCGGCGATTTCGAGGGGCTGCTCAAAAAACAGGACTACATCCATTCGATGGGCTTCAATGCCGTCTCAATCGGACCGGTCTTCTCGACAGACACCTATGACGGACGAAGGGTTCTGGACTACGGAACGATCGAGGACCGGTTCGGTACGGAGGAGGAACTGACCGGGCTGGTCGGCAAGTACCACAAAAAGGACATGCGTCTGTTTGCGGACTTTCCGCTTGGCGGCGCCAGTGCCAACCACGTCTGGACAGCCGACCACGATGACTGGGCGATCGATGCCGGCGACGGGACCGTCAACTGGGACTATGACAATCCGGAAGTGAAGGAAGCGCTGATCGATGCGGCGGTTTCATTTGTCAAAAAGACCGGGATTGACGGTCTTCGTCTCACTCATTTCGGAGATGCAGACAAGGGCTTTTTGAATGACTTGATCAAAGCCTTGAAATCTGAAAACGGGGATCTGCTCGTTTTCTCGGACGCCCCGTCCGATGCAAACTTCGATCTGATCTTCAACGAGGAAGAAAGCTCCGTGCTTCGGGAAACATTCTCTGAAGTGGATCCGGATTCGGACGGACTGAATCACACGGAGATGACCGAACCGCCGAGCCTGCTGTTTTTTGACACGCTGGAAGGCGACCGGTTCACGGCCGAGATGGTGGAAAAGCGGATGTTCCCGCCGACCCGCTGGAAAATCGCAGCAACCGCACTGCTGACGCTCCCAGGCGTTCCGATCATGACATACGGCTCGGAAACGGCCGTGACGGGGACCGGTCAGCACGGAAACCATCCGAACCATGACTTTAAATCCGACGAAGACCTGATCGATCATATTACCAATGTCAACGAACTGAGGAACCAGTCCGAGACTCTTCGCAGCGGGAAATTTGAAATGCTGTACAATGAAGACGGAATGATCGTCTACAAGCGGTTCACGGATGATGAAACGTGGATCATCGCGCTGAACAACACGAGCGAGACGCAGCGGATCGACATTTCCGAAGAACAGGCGGGCGGTGCAGGGAAAACGCTCCGGGCGCTGTTCGGCAATGACCTCGTCCGCCAGACTGAAAACGGCTCTTACCGGGTCGTGCTTGACCGGGAAACGGCAGACATGTTCATCGTGGAAGAAGACAAGGGCCTGAACATCCCGTATATCATCGCGGCCATCCTCGTCTATACAATCTTCCTCCTGTTCATCTGGCAGGTCTGGCGCAAGGGCCGCCAGCGCCGCACGGAAGGCTCCAAATAAAGAAAAAGCAAGGACGTCCGGCTGCATGCGCAGCAAGGCGTCCTTGCTTTCGTTTTTATGTTCTTAGGCCGCCGCTTTATTGTCCCGGACGGTCCATCGATTTGTATCCGGCCATATTGACGGGGTCTTTCGGCGAACTGTAGGCCGGAGAGTAGGCGATTTCGATGGCGGCCAGGTCATCCATCGTCAGCCGTCCGCGGATGGCGGTCGCGATGATGTCGATGCGCTTGTCCGCGCCTTTCTCGCCAACCGCCTGTGCGCCGAGGATGGCGCGTGTGTCCGGGTCGTAATGGATTTTCAGGCGCAGTTTCCCGTTGTCCGGATAGTAGCCCGCATTGGATCGGCTTTCATGGACGATCGTTTCATACCGCATGTTTTCTTCGTCGAGCATCTTCTCCGACAGGCCGGTCATGCCGGCGGTGAGGGAGAAGAGCTTGGTGATCGAGGTGCCGAGGAGGCCGTCCATTTCAGTGGTTCCGCCCGCAATGTGGCCGGCCGCAATGAACGCTTGCCGGTGTGCGGCCCACGCGAGCGGGACGCGCTTCGGCTTGCCGGTGAACCAGTCCCGGCCTTCCGCCGCATCTCCGATCGCATAGATGTCCGGATCGCTCGTCCTCATGAACGGATCTGTTTCGATGCCGCCTGTCGGCCCGATGCCGAGGCCCGCTTCTTCCGCAAGGCGCGTGTTCGGCTCCAGGCCGACCGCGGCTGCAATGAAGTCGACTTCAATCTCCGTGCCGTCGTCAAGCGACACCGTGCCGCTGTCCACCGAGCACACTTCCTTGCCCAGGTGGAGGGTCACACCGTTCTTTTCCATCTCCTCTTCGAGCAGGCCGCTCATGTCCGGATCTGCGATCGGCATGATCCGGCCGTTGTGCTCGATGAGATCGGTGATGATGCCGAGGCTGCGAAAGTTTTCCGCCAGTTCCACGCCGATGAACCCGCCGCCGATGACGAGTCCGCGCCTCGGCTTTTCACTTTCAAGGTAGTCCTCGAAATTGACCATGTCGCCGAAATGGCGGAGAGTGAAGATCGGGATGGAAGGCGAGCCCGGAATCTCGGGATTACGGGCCGATCCGCCGGGGGACAGGACGAGCTTGTCGTAGTGCAGGGTCTCTGTTTCGCCTGTCACGATATTCCGGACGAGGACGCTCCGGCTTCGGCGGTCGATTTCAAGGGCTTCATGGCGAAGGCGGACGTCGATGGACTTCTTGTCCCAAAATTGTTCCGGAGTCACCGAAACGAGCGAATCCATGCTGTCGACAAGGCCGCCGAGCACATACGGCATCCCGCAGGTTGCGAATCCCATCCGGCTGTCTTTTCCGATCACTGTGATGCGTGCGTCAGGCAGGAACCTGCGCAGCTGCGAGGAAACGGTCGCCCCTCCCGCGACCGCTCCGATGACGATGATGTCCATTGGCCTCATCCTTTCGTCAGTTCTCTTTTTTGTCTTCGAGGTCCTGGAAAAACAGGGCGATCGTGCCCGGACCGGCGTGCGATCCGATGACCGAGCCGATCATATAGACGTCCACGGAAGCCGGATGATGAGTTTCTTCGATGATGGTTTTCAGGGCAAGCGCGGCTTCTTCATCGTCTCCGTGGCTGATCGCCACCCGCTGACGGGCCAGTCCGCTTCCGCGTTCTCCCATGAGTGCGTTCATCCGCTGGAAAACCTTTTTCCGGCCCCGGTGCTTTTCGATCGGGACGAGCTTCCCGTCCTCGACATGAAGGAGCGGCTTGATGTTGAGCAGTCCTCCAAAGAAGGCGCTGGCTTTTGACAGGCGGCCGCCCTTTGCGAGATAGTCCAGATCCTCCACCGTGAACAGATGGACCATCCGGGATGCCATCTCCCGGATGGCTTTTGCCACTTCGTCGCGGTCCATCCCTTCATCGCGCAGTCGGGCCGCCTCGATGACGAGCAGTCCGTAACCGAGGGAAGCGCATTTCGTATCAATGATTTCAAGATCCAGCCCAGGATATTCTTCCTTCACCTGGTCGCGGATCATGACTGATGTGGAATAAGTGCCCGACAGTTCGGAAGAGAACGCGATGTAAAGTCCTTTCTCGCCGGAACGGCCGAGTGCCCGCCATTCTTCCATGAATGATTCAGGGGAGGCCTGCGAGGTTTTCGGGCGTTCGCCTTTTCGGATCCGCCTGAAAATTTCTTTGGAGTCAATCTCGACGATGTCCCTGAAGGTTTCGCCGCCGATATCCACGTGGAGCGGGATGATCTCGACTTCATGCTCCGAGAAAAACTCAAGCGGCAGGTCGGTAGCGCTGTCCGCATACAATTTCATCTCATTTCCTCCTCAGATTCGGCTTGCCGACTTGAGCTTCAGCCGTTCTTCGAGCACGGCGGCGATGCCGTCCTCGTTGTTCGTGCCGGTCACTTCGTCCGCGATCGTCTTCAGCTCGCCGATCGCATTGCCCATCGCGACGCCGGTTCCGGCATACTCAATCATTTCCAGGTCATTGTCCTCGTCTCCGAAAGCAATGATCCGGTCACGCGGGATACCGGCCCATTCGGCGACCGCCGACAGGCCGACCGCCTTGTTGAGGCCGTGGCGGATGATTTCGATGACATACCACGGAGCTCCCCATCGCCGGTGGTCGACGACTTCGGCATGGACTTCGCCAAGCCGGTCGCGGATCCGGTCGGCGTCTGCCGCGTCGGGGTGGATGAGCAGGCTTGTCGGATTGTCCTTCAGATAAGAGCGGATATCTCCGACCGTGACTTTCGGATCACCCATCGTGAAAATATTGAGCAGCTTCTCGTCGTGCTGGTGGACGTAGACATCATCCTGGACTTCCGCCACGATGTTGTGGAAATTGAAGTCCTGGATGGTCTCCATCACATCGCCGACGACGGGCAGGCTGATCGGCTCGTGGATCGTCTTCCAAGAGCGGTCCTTCGGATGATGGACGAACGCGCCGTTGAAGTTGACGATCGGCAGGTCAAGGCCAAGCTGCCGGTAGTAAGGCTCGCTGGCCCGGTACGGCCGGCCCGTGGCAATCATCACCTGGTGGCCTTCGGCTTTTGCAGCCATGAGTGTCTGCTCGGTTTTCGCCGAAATGATCTTTTCATCCGTCAGCAGCGTTCCGTCCAGATCCAGTACGATCAAATGCGGTTTCATCGTGCATTCCCCCTTCTTTATACTATTGAGTGTAGCCTTCCCCTTTCGATCAAGTCAAAAAAATGCCGTCCTTGGGCATCAGGGGCACTGAAAAAGGAAATGATGCTGATCGGCACTCCGATATTAAACGCCATACTCCGACTTTTGATTCCATACTCCGAAATTGAGCGCCATACTCCGAAGCTTCTTATGCGTCCGGTTTGTATTTTATTCCGTGTCTGTTAGGATAAAAGAAAAAACAGGAAGTGGTTGCTGATGCTCGTCAATGAAGAACAGTGGGCGGAAATCCCGCTTTTGCATGTATACCCGGAAACCGGCGGGGAATCAGCCCCGACCGTCATTTTCCTGCACGGATTCACGAGTGCGAAAGAACATAACCTCCATTACGCCTACAATCTGGCCGGTCGCGGCATCCGCGTCCTCCTGCCGGACGCCCACCTGCACGGCGTCAGAGACGAAGGGCTGGACGAGGTGCAGCTCAGCCTCCGTTTCTGGGAGACCGTCCTGACGACGATTGAAGAAGTCGGGAAGCTGAAAGAAGAACTGGCGGAGCGGTTCCCCGACAGCCGGATGTTCGGGCTCGCCGGCACGTCGATGGGCGGCATCGAAACGCTCGGCTGCCTCAGGGCCTATGACTGGATCGATGCGGCCGGTGTCATGATGGGCACGCCCGGGTTCGTCAAGCTGGCAAAGGCCCAGATGGCCCAGTATGAGAGCCGCGGCTTCAAGATTCCGCTCACAAAAGAAGAACGCTCGGCCATGCTCGATACGCTCGCCCGGTTTGATTTGACGAAAGACCGCAAAGCGCTCGCCCGGCGCCCGGTTTATTTCTGGCACGGCATGAATGACGAAACTGTTCCGTTCAAGCCGACAGCGAATTTCATTGAAGCGTGCAGGCCGGATTACGAAGACGTTCCGGAACGCCTGAAGTTCACGGCCGACCGCAATGCTGGGCACGGCGTCTCCCGGACCGGCATGCTGGAATGTACGGATTGGCTTGCAACCCATTTGAATGATGGCACGCCCGTCTGATATGATGAAGGAAATACAGAACGGAAGGGGTATCACGATGGAACAGGAGATGAAAGACAGCCTGATGGGCGCGCTCGAGAACGTTATCGACCCCGAGCTCGGGATCGACATCGTCAACCTCGGTCTCGTCTATGACGTTGATATGGACGATGCCGGGAAAGTTGACGTGACGATGACGCTCACGTCGCTCGGCTGCCCGCTTGGACCGATGATCGTCGACAACATCAAGCGTGAACTGGCAGAACTGCCGGAAGTGAAAGAAACCGAGGTGCACATCGTCTGGAGCCCGCCGTGGTCCAAAGAAATGATGTCCCGCTACGCGAAAATCGCACTCGGCGTTCGATGAGAATACAGCATGGCGGATCCGCAGATTGAATGCGGATCCGCTTTTTTATTGGCCGGAATGAGATAAAGATAACGCTTGCGGCGATAAAGATAACGCTTCGCCCGATAAAGATAACGCTCCCCGTAAAACCGCTTTTAATTCCAAGAAAACAAGGGAACCCGGGCTGCGAGGCGGCGAACTTCCCGGCCGTGCGTTTCGCTTTACCCTGGACAGGGAAAAGCATATAATGGAATTAGTCAAACATGGTCAAAGGCAAACAAGGTCAAACAACAGGGGTGAAGGCGAATATGCAAATGAACATGCAGCAGGAAGATCAGCGAAGCCCGCTTGAGCAGTTCGGCCGCAACTTGATCGAACAGGTGAAGGAAGGGAAGATGGACCCGGTGATCGGGCGGGATCAGGAAATCCGTGATGTGATCCGGATTCTTTCACGGAAAACGAAAAACAACCCGGTTCTCATCGGGGAACCGGGTGTCGGGAAGACGGCGATCGTGGAAGGGCTTGCCCAGCGGATCGTCAAAAAAGACGTGCCGGAAGGACTGAAGGACCGTGAACTGTATGAGCTGGACATGAGCGCGCTCGTGGCCGGCGCCAAATACCGGGGTGAATTCGAGGAGCGGCTGAAAGGCGTGCTCAAGCAAGTGAAGGACAGTGACGGCGGCATTATCCTGTTCATCGACGAACTCCACACGATTGTCGGTGCAGGGCGGACCGAAGGCTCGATGGACGCCGGAAACATGCTGAAGCCGATGCTCGCGCGGGGTGAGCTCCATTGCATCGGGGCGACGACGCTCGACGAATACCGGATGTACATTGAAAAGGATCCTGCGCTTGAGCGGCGTTTCCAGCAGGTTTATGTCCAGGAGCCGACCGTCGAGGATACGATTTCCATCCTGCGGGGATTGAAAGAACGGTTTGAGCTCCACCACGGCGTCCGGATCCATGACCGTGCGCTCGTCGCGGCGGCCGCGCTGTCCGACCGCTACCTCACCGAGCGTTTCCTGCCGGACAAGGCAATCGACCTCGTCGACGAGGCAAGCGCGCTCATCCGCACGGAAATCGACTCGATGCCGCAGGAACTCGATGAAGTAACGCGGCGCATCATGCAGCTTGAGATCGAGGAACAGGCGCTCATGATGGAAAAAGACGAACGGAGCCAGGCCCGTCTCGAAAGCCTGCGTGCGGAGTTGGAAGAGCTCCGGACGTCGACGGCAGACATGCGCGAACGCTGGGAAAAAGAAAAGGAAGCGATCCGTGAAATCCAGTCGAAGCGTGAAGAACTCGACCGGTACCGGCGGGATCTGGAAGATGCGGAAAACCGCTATGACCTGAACAAGGCAGCCGAACTCCGCCACGGCCGGATTCCTCAGGCCGAGAAGGAGCTTGCAGAACTTGAGGCGCCGCTCACCGGAGAAGAAAACCGGCTGCTCCGTGAAGAAGTGACCGAAGACGAAATTTCCGAGATTGTCGCACGCTGGACGGGCATCCCGGTCGCCAAACTCGTCGAAGGTGAGCGGGAGAAGCTGCTGCGCCTGAAGGAAACGCTTGAACAGCGAGTCATCGGCCAGGATGATGCCGTCCGGCTCGTCACCGAAGCCGTTTGGCGGGCAAGATCGGGCATCAAGGACCCGCACCGGCCGATCGGATCGTTCCTGTTCCTCGGACCGACAGGCGTCGGGAAAACCGAACTGGCAAAAACGATCGCAGCCACGCTGTTTGATTCGGAAGCGCACTTCATCCGGATCGACATGTCCGAATACATGGAGAAGCATTCGGTTTCCCGGCTTGTCGGGGCGCCTCCGGGCTATGTCGGATTCGAGGAAGGCGGCCAGCTGACGGAAGCCGTGCGGCGCAACCCGTACTCGGTCGTTCTCCTCGACGAAATTGAAAAAGCGCACCCGGATGTTGCGAACATCCTTCTCCAGGCGCTTGACGACGGACGGATCACCGACAGCCAGGGACGCAATGTCGATTTCACAAACACGATCATCATCATGACGTCCAACATCGGCTCAGAGCTGCTCCTCCGCATGGAAGGCGAAGAAGAGCATGCGGTGGAAGACCTGATCATGGCGGAGCTGAAGCGGCACTTCAAGCCGGAATTGCTGAACCGGATGGACGACATCGTCATCTTCCAATCGCTCAAAGGAGACGATTTCCGCAGGATCGCCCAAAAGATGCTCGACGACCTGGCACGGCGTGTCGCATCACAGGGAATCGAACTCACATTCGGCGACGGCCTCCTCGACTGGATTGTCGCGGAGGGAACGGACCCTGACTTCGGCGCACGGCCGCTCAAGCGGTTCATCCAGCGCCATGTTGAAACGGCGGTCGCCCACGGGCTCATCCAGGGCGGTTATACCGAAGGAGACCGGATCCGCGCCGAACTGTCGGACGGAACGGTCGTCCTCCATAAACTCGGTGAATAAAAAACATAAAAACCGTTCTCCGCAATCAAGCGGGGAACGGTTTTTTGCGTTCATGCATCGTAATCCGGTGTGGACTCTGTCGGCAGGATCGCCGAAACGATGAAAACGAGAATTGAAAGAACGACCGAGACGATGGCGCCAAGTGCAAAGTCGAACGGCACGTCATTGATCGAGCTGACCACGTAGTTCAGCATCGTGACGAGCACGAATGACCATACGAATGTCATGATGTATTGCATGAATTTCACCTCTGCGCGGAAATTTCCTTTTTCATCATATCACACCGCGGCGCAGCGGGAAAGCGAGATTCCGGGCTTTGGCCGGATGTTCGGTTTCTCCGGTCAAGAAGTTGTCAAAACCGCACCCGCTGTGTTAAATTGTTACCAGGTGCTAATAGATGATAATAAAGAAAAGGGGTTAAGGAATGGGCGTAGGAATGATCGGAATCGGGAAATGCGTTCCGGAAAACGTGCTGACAAATGCTGACCTGGAAAAGCGGCTCGACACTTCTGACGAATGGATCCGCACACGGACGGGGATCGAGGAGCGGCGGATTGCCGGAGACGACATGGACACGTCGGACATGGCTTACCGGGCAGCCCTGGAAGCCATCCGTGATTCCGGCATCTCCCCGGAACAGATCGGCCTCATCATCGTGGCGACCGTCACGCCCGACAGGCCGTTCCCGAGCGTGTCGACACAGCTGCAGGACCAGCTGGGCGCAACCCATGCGGCAGCGATGGATATCTCGGCCGCATGCGCGGGATTCATGTACGGCACGGCAACGGCGATGCAGTTCGTCGAATCCGGGACCTATGAATATGTTCTCGTCGTCGGCGTTGAAAAGCTATCGAAAATCACCGACTGGGAAGACCGCAACACAGCCGTCCTGTTCGGAGACGGGGCAGGGGCAGCCGTCATCGGCCGTGTGTCGGAAGGCAAGGGCATCCTCGCGTTTGAACTCGGGGCAGACGGTTCGGGCGGCAAGCATCTTTACCAGGACAAATATCTGCATATGAACGGGCGGGAAGTGTTTAAATTCGCTGTCCGGCAGATGGGTGAGTCTGCGCTGGCCGTTTTGGACAAGGCCGGCCTTACCAAAGAGGACGCGGACTATCTGATCCCGCACCAGGCCAACATACGAATTATGGAAGCCTCGCGCGAACGCCTCGGACTTCCGCCGGAGAAAATGTCCAAGCGCATCCATAAATACGGCAACACTTCCTCCGCCTCCATTCCGATTGCTCTCTGTGATGAGGTGGCGGACGGAAATGTCCAAGACGGCGACGTCATCGTGCTCGTCGGGTTCGGCGGCGGGCTCACATGGGGCGCGCTCGCCATCCGCTGGGGAAAATAACTTGCACACATCCAACGAAGTGAACCCAACATATATAACGATCAAAGAGAAGGAAGGGAAATGATGATGGAGAAAAGACGTGTGGTCATCACAGGAGTCGGTGTCATCAGTCCAGTCGGAAATGATGCGCCGACGGCATGGACTTCGATCAAAGAAGGGAAATCCGGAGTCGGCCCGCTGACGAGGCTGGACCGTGAATTGTTCCCCGCAAAAGTCGCGGCTGAAGTAAAGGACTTCGACATCGAGCAGTACATTCAGAAAAAGGAAGCCCGCAAAATGGACCGTTTCACCCACTATGCGCTGGCGGCCGCCTTCGAGGCGCTTGAGGATGCGGGCCTGCCGCGCCGGCTCGACGATGAGACAGCCCTCCGCACAGGCGTCTGGATCGGCTCGGGCATCGGCGGCATGGAAACCCATGAACAGCAGTTCAAGACATTCCAGGAGCGCGGATACCGCCGCGTGAGTCCGTTCTTCGTCCCGATGATGATTCCGGACATGGCAGCGGGCCAGGTGTCGATCTATACGAACGCCAAGGGCATCAACTCCTGCACGGTCACCGCCTGCGCATCCGGCGCCAATTCGATCGGCGACGCCTATGAAGCGATTGCGCGCGGCGATGCGGACATGATGATCACAGGCGGCGCGGAAGCCCCAATCACGACGATGGCGGTTGCCGGCTTCTGTGCAAACACGGCATTGACAACAAACGCGGATCCCGAGACGGCTTCGCGCCCGTTTGATGCGGACCGCGACGGCTTCGTCATCGGAGAAGGCGCCGGCATCCTGATCATGGAAGACTACGACCGGGCGAAAGCGCGCGGAGCGAAGATTTACGCGGAAATCATCGGTTACGGTTCGACAGGAGATGCACACCATATCACGGCACCAGCTCCGGAAGGGGAAGGGGCAGCGCGTGCGATGGCCCAGGCGCTTCAAAAGGCCGGCGTCACTCCTGATCAGGTCGATTACATCAATGCGCACGGCACGAGCACGCCGTACAATGATGAATTCGAGACCGACGCGGTGAAGAACGTCTTTGGCGAGCATGCCTACAAACTGGCGATGAGCTCGACCAAGTCGATGACCGGGCACTTGCTCGGCGCTGCAGGCGGCGTGGAAGCCGTCTTTACGGCACTTGCCCTCCGCGACGGGATCATGCCGCCGACGACCAACTACAAGACTCCGGATCCTGCATGCGATCTGGATTACGTGACGGACGGCGCACGCGAAGCCGACATCCGCTATGCCATGAGCAACTCGCTCGGTTTCGGCGGTCATAATGTTTCCTTGCTCTTCAAGAAAGCGGAATGATTCATATGGAGCGAAAGTCCCGGACCATTTAAAGGTCCGGGGCTTTTTTGGTGCTTCGGCCTCTTCTACTGCTATAGGAAAAACGCCCCTGTAAGATATTATCCTTAGAGAATGTTAATTCAGAAAATAAAGCTCAAAACATTGATATGACAGCGTTTTTCAAATGAATGAAACCTTTTTCCGATTGCATTAAAATAGGAAATTCAAAAAATACCTTGCGTATGTAATCTTTTTGTAATAAAATTTAGCAAGAACGAAATAACAGAAAAATAGAAATCTTGAGGTGTAATAATGACAGCCAAACAAGCCACAACCAAGCAAACACCTCTCCTCGAGGTTCACAATCTCCAGACCGGTTTTAAAATCGGCAAAGAATATTTCAACGCAGTCGAAGGTGTCTCGTTCAACGTGGAACGAAAACAGATCGTCGGCATCGTCGGCGAATCCGGCTGCGGCAAGAGCGTCATGTCGCTGTCGATCATGCACCTGCTCCCGCAGGGGATCGGCAAGATCCGGGGCGGCGAAATCCTGTTTGAAGGACAGGACATCGTTGACCATGACGAAAAGAAGATGAACGGCATCCGGGGAAAAGACATCTCGATGATTTTCCAGGAACCGATGACTTCCCTCAACCCGGTATTTACGATCGGTTATCAAATTTCCGAAGTGCTGCTCAACCACCAAGACCTCAACAAGAGCGAGGCCCGGGCGAAAGCGGTTACATTGCTGAAAAACGTCGGCATCCCGCGTGCCGAGCAGATCGTGGACGAGTATCCCCACCAGCTCTCCGGCGGGATGCGCCAGCGGGTGATGATCGCCATGGCGATCGCCTGCCAGCCCAAGCTCCTGATCGCCGATGAGCCGACTACCGCGCTTGACGTGACCGTGCAGGCGCAGATCCTCGAACTTCTGAAGAACATCCAGGAAGTGAACGACATGTCCATCATGCTCATCACGCACGACCTGGGCGTCGTGGCGGAAATCTGTGACGTCGTGCTCGTCATGTATGCCGGGAAGATCGTCGAGCGCGCAACGGTGGAAGAACTGTTTGAAAATCCGAAACATCCCTATACCCAGCTGCTCATGCAGGCCATTCCGAAAATGGAGGAAGAGCGGGAGCGTCTGGCGACGATCGAGGGGCTCGTCCCGGCGATCAAAGACATGCCGGCCGTTGGTTGCCGGTTTGCAAACCGCTGTCCGAAAGCGATGCCGGAATGCATGCAGGTGACGCCTCAGCTCGGGGAATCAGCTGCGGAGCATGAAGTGGCCTGCCTCCTCTATGAAGAAAGCTGGCCGAAAGAAGAAAGAGTGGGTGCGCGATGACAACAAAAGATCTGACAGAACAAGGAAAAACGAACAAGGAGCGCGAAAACCTTCTTGAAGTGAAAAATCTGAAGATGTACTACCCGATCCACGGCGGATTTTTCAAGCATGTCGTCGGGAACGTCAAAGCCGTGGACGATGTCTCCTTTTCAATCAAAAAAGGCGAGACGATGGGACTTGTCGGCGAATCCGGCTGCGGAAAGTCGACGACCGGCCGTGCACTTCTCCGGCTTCTCAAACCGACGGGGGGCCAGATCCTCTTCGACGGCGAGGACATCACGAAGATCGGCGGGTCCCGGCTCCGGAAAACACGCCAGGATCTCCAGATGGTCTTCCAGGATCCATACGCATCGCTGAACCCGATGCAGATGGTCGGGGACATCATCGCAGAGCCGATCCTCAACTTTGAACGCCGCAACAAAAAAGAACTTGAGAAATACGTCAAGTCTCTTCTCGCCCGTGTGGGTCTGCCGGAATCGGCTTACTATAAATACGCTCATGAGTTCTCGGGCGGCCAGCGCCAGCGGATCGGCATTGCGCGTGCACTCGCGCTCAATCCGAAGCTCATCATTGCGGACGAGCCGGTATCCGCGCTGGACGTCTCGGTACAGTCGCAAGTCTTGAACCTGCTGAAAGACCTCCAGCAGGAGTTCGACCTCACGTATCTGTTCATCGCCCACGACCTGAGCGTCGTCAAGCACATGAGCGATACGATCGGTGTCATGTATTTGGGCAATCTCGTCGAGGTTGCTTCAAATAAAGATCTTTACAGCGAGCCGCTTCACCCTTACACGCAGGCGCTCATCTCCGCGATTCCGGAGCCAGATCCGAAATTGCGGAAAGAGCGGATTGTGTTGCAAGGGGATGTGCCGAGCCCCGCGAACCCGCCGACCGGCTGCCCGTTCCATACGCGCTGCCCGATGGCACAGGAAATCTGTTCGCAGGAAAAGCCTCCTTTGAAGGAGGTGAGACCGGGTCATCACGTTGCGTGCGTCCTGTACTGATCAAAAAAATAATCTCTAAATGGGGGGTAAACAAGTATGAAACGCAAGTCCATGTTCTGGCTGTTTGCGATGATCCTTGTCCTGTCCGCTTTCCTCGCAGCTTGCGGCGGCGACAAGAACGAGTCGTCCGGCGACAAGACGAACGACGGCGACAAAGACAGCGGCAAGGCGACCGAGGAAGACGCCGGTCCACAGCAGGGCGGCACGCTCACCTATGCGCTTGACGCCGTACCTGAAGGTCTTTACAGCTATGCTTTCTACGGCATTGCCACGGATGCGGAAATCATCAGCTTCTTCGATGAGAGCCTCATCAAGTACGACGAAAACCTCGAGCCGATCCCGAACATCGCAGAATGGGAAACGGACGACAACCAGCACTTCACGTTCAAGTTCAAAGAAGGCGTCAAGTGGCACAACGGGGAAGAACTCACGGTCAATGACTGGGTATTCGCCCTCGAAACGCTCGCTGACCCTGACTACGACGGTTCCCGCTACACAAACGTCCAGGACATCGAAGGTGCTCCTGAATACCGCGAAGGCAAGGCAGACAGCATCTCCGGCCTGAAAGTCGTGGATGACTACACGATCGAAGTCACATTCGACAAGCCGCGCCTGAACAACCTGACGAACATCTGGTCTTACCCAATGCCTGAAAAAGCTTACGAAGGCATCGAAGTCAAAGACATGTCTTCTTCCGACATCGTCCGCAAGAACCCGATCGGCGTAGGTCCGTTCAAAGTTGAGAAAATCGTCCCTGGCGAATCCGTGGAACTCGTGAAAAACGAAGACTACTGGAACGGTGACGTCAACCTCGACAAAGTCATCATCCGCATCATCGACAACTCGGCAACAGTCGGCGCGCTCCAAAACGGCGACATCGACATGATCGCCATCCAGCCGGTTTCCGGCCCTGAAGTTGAAAAGCTCGACAATGTAGAAATCGTCACGGCTCCTGGCCTGTCTTACTACTATGTCGGCTTCAAACTCGGCAAGTTCGACAATGCACAGCGCAAAATCGTTGAAGAAAATCCGAAGTATGCAGACCTTAAACTCCGCCAGGCAATGGCTCATGCCATCAACCGCCAAGAGTGGATCGACGCATTCTTCTTCGGCTACGGCGAGCCGGTCAACAAGCCGGTTCCATCCGCACACTGGATCGCAGCCGATGACAGCGAAGTGGAAGTTTACGATTACGACCCTGAAAAAGCGAAGGAGCTTCTTGACGAAGCCGGCTACAAAGACGTGGACGGCGATGGCTTCCGTGAAGATCCGAACGGCGAGAAATTCGAAGTGAAGTTCTCCCACTATGCAACAGGCAACCCGACATTCGAATCCCGTGCAAAAGCAATCACCCAGTACTGGGAAGAAGTCGGCCTCAAAGCAAGTGTTGAAATGGTCGAAGTCAACCTCTACTACGACATGGTCGAAAAAGATGACGCTTCGATTGAAACATTCTTCGGCGGCTGGAGCACAGGCACTGACCCTGACCCATCCGGTCTCTGGAAAGCAGACGAAATCTGGAACTACCCGCGCTACAACAATCCTGAAGCGGACGCCCTCCTCGACAAAGCTCTGAGCGTTGAAGAAGTCGGCGACGACAAGGACAAGCGCAAGCAGATCTATGCTGAATGGCAGAAGAAGGTCACTGAAGACGTGCCGATGATCTTCATCGCTGAACTTGATGAAATCATGGCAGTATCCGACAAGGTCGGCGGCTTTGAAATGGACGTATCGGGTACGAACAACCCGGCAGAATGGTACGTCCAAGGCAAATGATCTGACGGATCACTCTGAAGGACCTGTCAGCGGCGGGCGGGATGCCCGCCTGCCGCTGATTTTTTATTGATTGATTGATGCTCTTAACCACGGTAAGGAGTATTTGGATAAAATAACTCTTACCGTGTTTGAGAGCGGCAGCACAGAGAGACAGATGATAAGGAGAGTACCGTATGGTTAAATATGTATTGCGCCGACTGCTTGGAATGATCCCGATGCTATTTCTCGTATCGGTTGTCGTTTTCTTCCTTGCGAAGGCGATGCCGGGGGATTCGCTCAGCGGCGAGATCGACCCGCTCAACACCAACCCTGAATATATTGCGGAAATGCGCGAAAAGCTCGGCTACAACGATCCGATTCCGAAACAATACCTGTCTTGGGTGACCGGATTCGTCCAAGGGGACTTCGGAAAGTCAACACGGTACAAAATGCCGGTATCCGACTTGATCATGGAGAAGATTCCGAACACCGTGTTCCTGGCGCTGACGGCACTCCTCATTACATATGTGCTGGCGTTTGCGATGGGCATGTATTCAGGCAGGAAGCCGTATACGCTCGGGGATAACCTGATTGCCGGGTTCAACTATACCGGTCTTGCCATCCCGTCATTTGTCGCCGGTGTGTTCGCCATTTACTTTTTCGCATTCAAGCTTCACTGGTTCCCGTTCGCCGGTTCGGTGGACATCGAAGTCCAAAACGGGACGATCGATTACTGGATGAGCCGGATCCACCATGTCATGCTGCCGGCCTTCATCCTGGGGCTGTTCAGCACGGCGTCCTATACACAATTTCTCAGGAATGACCTGATCGAGAACTCGAGGAAGGACTTTGTCCGCACAGCACGGGCAAAAGGGACGCCGATCGGCAAGATCTACAACGTCCACATTCTCCGCAACTCAATCATTCCGCTCGTCACGTTCCTCGGCTTTGACATTGCCGGGCTTATGAGCGGCGCAGTCATCACCGAGAAGATTTTCTCGTATCCGGGCATCGGCCTGCTGTTCCTTGATTCCGTCAACAACCGGGATTACCCGACGGTGATGGCCATCACGATGATGCTGTCGGCACTCGTGCTCGTCGGGAACCTCATCGCAGATATTCTTTACGGAGTCGTGGATCCGCGGATCCGCTTAGGTTAAGGGGGAAGACACATCATGACAACCAATGCAGCAACCGGGCCGGTGAAAGAGCCGGATAAAAGTCTCTCTCCGTGGGCAATCGCCAGACGGAAGTTCATCAAAAATAAGCTGGCGATGATCAGCACTGTATTTCTGTTCATCGTCATCATCTTGTCGCTTCTTGCACCGACATTGGCGCCGCATCTCTCGCCGATTCCGGATGTGACGAAAGTCAACATCAGCAAAATGAACATCGCGCCAAACGGTGATCATCTGCTCGGCACGGACAAGAGCGGCCGGGATGTCCTGACCCGCCTCCTTTACGGCGGACGCATCTCGCTGCTCGTGGGTGCCAGTGCCACGGCGCTCGTCATCTTCATCGGCACGCTCGTCGGATCGATCGCCGGATTCTTCGGCGGCGCTGTCGACAGCATGCTCATGCGCTTCACGGACTTTGTCCTGAACTTTCCGTTCCTCGTGTTCGTCATCGTCCTCAACACGATTTTGTTCGGGATCATTGATGGACTCTGGGTACTGATCGGGGTCATCGGTTTCCTCAGCTGGGGCGGCGTCGCGCGGATCGTCCGGTCGAAAGTGCTCGCGGAAAAAGAGAACGAATATGTACTTGCCGCCATTTCGATCGGCTGCTCGCCGGCGAAAGTCATCGTCAAGCACCTGCTTCCGAACGTCATGTCGACGATCATTGTCCAGGCGACGCTCCTGTTTGCCAGCCTCATCATCGCCGAATCGGGGCTGTCCTACCTCGGTTTCGGGGTTCCTCAGGAAATCCCGAGCTGGGGCAACATGCTCGCCTACGCCAACGAACCGGACGTCCTCCAGGGCAAGCCTTGGATGTGGATGCCGCCGGCGCTGGCCATCACCTTCACCATCTTGTCGATCAACTTCATCGGCGAAGGCCTCAAAGACGCCCTCAACCCGAAATCATTAAGGTAACCAGAAAAGTGGAGGGCGGCGTTTAGGGGCGACAGGCATAAGGCAGGACGCAGAGCGTATCTTGGTCCGCGGCGCGGCATGGCTAATGACCCCGAGCCCCTGCCGCCCGGAGCTGGACAAAAGAAAAGCGGAGGGCGGCGTTTAGGGGCGACAGGCATAAGGCAGGACGCAGAGCGGATCTTGACCCGCGGCGCGGCATGACTTATGACCCCGAGCCCCTGCCGCCCGGAGCTGGACAAAAGAAAAGCGGAGCGGGCCGATTAGACCTGAACGCATAAGACGGGCGACGGCGCGAGGCCTGCCTCGCAGAGTCGGCTGGCTTATGACCGAAGGTCTGGCC
>NZ_JBHLWY010000031.1:0-57191 GCF_042432615.1 Bhargavaea ullalensis | reverse complement strand
GTTGGAAATTCATGTGGCCTAAAAAAGAGTGAGGACGATGTCCTCACCCCAACAATTGACGTAGGGCCGTTTTTTTGTGCTGTAAAAAAGGGAAATCCGGATGAGTCGTACGGATCGAGGCTTGAGTCGTACGGATCGACCCTTGAACCGTACGGATCCGCCCTCGAGTCGTACGGGTTCCACTTTCCAAGAGGGAAATCTCCGCCCTCCAGGGCGAGTCGTACGGATCGAGGCTTGAGTCGTACGGATCGACCCTTGAACCGTACGGATCCGGCCCTGAGTCGTACGGGTTCCACTTTCCAAGAGGGGAATCTCCACTCTCCAAGGCGAGTCGTACGGATCTGTCCCCGAGTCGTACGCATTCACCCTTGAACCGTACGGATCCGGCTCTGAGTCGTACGGGTTCCACTTTCCAAGAGTGAAACAGGCAGCACCCCGGGTCGTACGCATTCACCCTTGAACCGTACGGATCCGCCCTCGAGTCGTACGGATCCCGCTCTCCAGGCGGATCTTCCTGCAATCCCGGCCTCCTCCCGCCCTCGTCCGCCACAGGTTTTATTTCAAATCAGTTCAAAAGCTCCCTCGGTTCCGGTACACTTGTGTCAGTGAATGGCTCGGCGAAACCGGGGGCAGCAGAGTGCCCCGGGCGGCCGGATAGGTGGAGTGAGAAGATGGAGTATACAATAAAAGTGGCGGGGCTGCCGGAAACGGAAAGATTGGCGCAGCGGCTGGCTTCATTGCTGAAGGGCGGAGAAGTGATTACGCTGGAGGGGGATCTGGGAGCGGGAAAGACGACGTTCACCCAGTCCCTGGCGAAGGAGCTGGGGATCCGCAGGACCGTGAACAGTCCAACGTTCACGATCCTGAAGCAATATGAAGGGCGGTTGCCGCTGAATCACCTGGATGTGTACAGGCTCGCGGACAGCGATGAAGATCTCGGATGGGACGAGCTGTTTTACGGGGATGCGGTGTCGGTGATCGAGTGGGCCCGTTATATATCAGAAGAGCTGCCGGAAGAGCGGCTGGACATCGAAATCAGGCGGTCCGGCGATGACGGACGGATCTTTTGTTTCCGGCCGTCCGGCAGCCGCTATGAGGCATTGGTAAAGGAGATCGGATTATGATCTGGCTTGGATTGGATACATCGAATCTGCCGCTTTCTGCGGCGATTGTGCGGGACGGAAAGCTTTTGGCGGAACTGAATTCCGCAGTGGGACTCAATCATTCGGAAGGGGCAATGCCCGCCGTGGAGGAGCTGTTCCAGCGGGCGGGTCTGCAACCGGCAGACCTGGACGCCGTGGCGGTGTCGGAAGGGCCCGGATCTTATACAGGGGTCCGAATCGGGGTGACGATCGCGAAGACGCTCGCCTGGACGCTCGGCAAGCCGCTGACCGGCGTGTCGAGCCTGCAGGTGCTGGCGGCGAACGTGTTTGCGCCGGGCGTGATGATTTGTCCGCTGATCGATGCGCGGCGCGGCAATGTATTTGCCGGGCTGTATCAACGCAGCGGCACCGGTAAGCTGGAGGCGCTGGAAGAAGACCGGCACCAGCCGTTTTCCGACCTGCTGGAGCGCCTCATGGAAGAGAGGGGGCAGGTCATCTTCCTCGGTCCCGGGGCGGATGTGCACTGGGAGGCGGCAAGAGAAGCTCTCGGAAACCGTGCCGTCCGTGCCCATGCCGTGCAGGACGTTCCGCGCGCCTCCCTTTTGATCGAGGAGGCGCAGGACCTTCCGCCTGCGGGGGACCTGCACCGCTTCACGCCCGAGTACAGGCGGGTCACGGAGGCCGAAGCGAATTGGCGGAAAGCACAGGAAGGGAAGGACACTCATGAGCGATAAACCTTCGGCACCGGTCTCATTCCGCAAAATGGTGTTGGCGGATGTTCCGGCGGTTTACCGGGTGGAGACGGACGCCTTTCCAGCTCCGTGGTCGCTTGAAGCATTCGAGCAGGAGATGCTCCGCAATGAGTATGCTTATTATGTTTTGGTGGAAGCGGGCGAAGAAGTTATCGGCTATGCGGGCATGTGGCTCATTCTCGATGAGAGCCATATTACGAACGTGGCGGTGCTCGCCTCGCATAGAGGAACCGGTATCGGAGAAGCGCTCATGCGGGAGACGATGAGACGTGCGATAATCCGCGGCGCCCGCACGATGACTTTGGAAGTGCGGGTATCCAACGAACCGGCGCGGAATCTCTATCGCAAGCTCGGCTTCAAAGAAGGCGGAATCCGCCGCGGTTATTACACAGACAACGGGGAAGATGCCCTCGTCATGTGGACGGAGTTGACAGAATGAAAGACCTTTATATTCTTGGAATCGAAACGAGTTGTGACGAGACGGCGGCTTCCGTCGTCAAAAACGGGGAGGAAATCGTCTCCAATGTCGTGGCCTCCCAAATCGAAAGCCATAAGCGATTTGGCGGTGTTGTTCCGGAAGTCGCTTCCCGGCATCACGTCGAACAGATCACCCTCGTCATCGAAGAAGCGTTGAAACAGGCGGATCTCACGCCGGCAGAACTGGCGGCAGTGGCCGTGACGGAAGGGCCCGGCCTTGTCGGTGCCCTGCTGATCGGGGTAAATGCGGCCAAGGCGTTTGCGTTCGCAAACGGGCTTCCAGTGATCGGCGTCCATCATATCGCGGGGCATGTGTATGCAAACCGGCTCGGCGGAGGGTTGGAGTTTCCGCTTGTTGCGCTCATTATTTCCGGCGGTCATACCGAACTGATCTTCATGGAGCGGGACGGATCGTTTGAGCTCATCGGCGAGACGAGGGACGACGCGGCCGGGGAAGCCTACGACAAAGTGGCCCGTGTGATCGGCCTGCCTTATCCGGGCGGGCCCCACATCGACCGGCTGGCGCATGAATCGGACGGGGCAGTCGAATTTCCCCGGGCCTGGCTCGAGGAGGGATCGTATGATTTCAGCTTCAGCGGGCTCAAGTCGGCCGTGATCAACTACGTCCATAACGCCGAGCAGAAAGGACAGCCCGTCGACAAAGCGAAAGTCGCGGCGGGCTTCCAGGAAAGCGTCGTGGACGTGGTCACCGCCAAAACAGTGCGGGCGGCCAAAGAATACGGTGTGCGCCAGGTCATCGCAGCCGGCGGAGTGGCGGCGAACCGCGGACTGAGGGATTCACTGGCGGCAGCGCTTGAGGAGGAAGGCATCCGATTCCACGTTCCGCCCCTCAAACTTTGCACGGACAATGCGGCGATGATTGCGGCTGCCGGCACGTCCATGTACCGGGCGGGAGTCCGGAGCGATCTGCGGATGAACGGCCGGCCGGGCATGGAATTGCTCAGCTGGGCAGCCGCACGGCCATCAGAAAAATAAGCAAAAACAGAGGAGTTTGTCTTTCGACAAGCTCCTCTGTTTTTCATCATAATCCGCTTTTGCTGTCAAGAGGGAACATCTGTACTTATGCACATTTGTGGATAACTTGTGCATAAGTATTGAATAAACAGATCACTTATCCTCCGCTTTTGAAAAATAAGTGTGTAAAACGGCCAAGTGCTCTGTGGATAATGTGCATAACTGTGTGTATATCCCGTTATTGCGCGGTCTGACATGTGAATAAGTTTGTGGAGAAGTGGGCGGTGACTCTCAACTTTTCCGTACTCATAGGAAAAGGTGCCGGCAGACAGGGCTGCAGCACCTTGGCATTTCATTTCGATTGAATCAGGCTTCTTCAAGTGATGCCTGGAGATCCATCCACCGCTCCATCGACGATTCATGCAATTCATTCGAGCGATCGAGTTCAGCCTGGATCTCCGCCAGCTTCACATGGTCATCGGAATGGCCGGGGTCGTTCAGTTCTTTCTCGAGGCGGGCGATATCGGATTCGTGCTCTTCCATTTCCCGCTCGGCTTCCTCGAGCGCACGCTGGAGGCGGCGGCGCTCCCGCTGGCGTTCTTTGCTTTCGGGGACCGGCTTGCCGCCGGCAGGCGCGGTTTTCTGCGGACCGGCGGCCTGCTGTTCAGCGGCGATCTCCAGCAGGATCTCTTCCTGTTCTTTTTTCTTCTCCATGTAATAATCGTAGTCTCCGAGGAACTCTTCGGATCCTTCCGGGGACAATTCGATCACCTTGGTCGCAATCCGGTTGATGAAATAGCGGTCATGCGACACGAACAGGAGCGTGCCTGGATAGTCGAGCAGTGCGTTTTCCAGCACTTCTTTGCTGTCGAGGTCCAGGTGGTTGGTCGGTTCATCCAGAACGAGCGTGTTGGACTTTTCCAGCACAAGCTTGGCGAGCGCAAGCCGTGCCTTTTCCCCGCCGGAGAGGGAGGCGACGGGCTTTGTTACATCGTCCCCGCTGAACAAAAACCGGCCGAGCAGCGTCCGGACGTCTTTTTCGTTCATGAGCGGCCATTCGTTCCAGATCTCTTGCAACACCGTGCCGTTGCCGGTCAGTTCGGCCTGTTCCTGATCGTAATAGCCGAACTGGACATTCGTGCCGGTGGCGATCTCTCCGGCCAGCGGCGGCAGCCGGTCTGTCATGGTTTTCAGGAGAGTCGACTTGCCGACGCCGTTCGGCCCGATGAAGGCGATCCGGTCCTGCCGGTACACGCGGAAGTCGAGATGTTCGGAAACCGGCTGTCCGCCGTAGCCGATGGCCAGGTCATGCGCCGCCAGCACATCGTTCCCGCTCTTTCGGTCGATGCCGAATGTGAAGGCGGCGGACTTTTCATCTCCGTCCGGTGATTCCATCCAGTCGGTTTTTTCGAGCACCTTCCGCCGGCTCTGGGCCATTTTCGTCGTGGATGCCCGGGCGATGTTCCTCTGGACGAAATCTTCGAGCTTCGCTTTCTCATCCATCTGTTTTTCGTACAGTTTGCGGTCCCGTTCGTAGTTCTTCGCTTTCTGGTCGAGATAAGCGCTGTAGTTGCCGACATACCGGGACACTTTCCGCCTGGAAACTTCATAGACGATCGTCACGACCTGGTCGAGGAAATAGCGGTCATGGGAGACGATGAGGATGGCCCCTTCGTATCCCTGCAAATACCTTTCCAGCCAGGACAGCGTCTCGATGTCCAGGTGGTTGGTCGGTTCGTCGAGGATGAGCAGGTCGGGTCCGGAAAGCAGGAGGCGCGCGAGGGCAAGGCGTGTGCGCTGGCCGCCCGACAAGGTATCGATCTTCTTGTCGTAGTCTTCCAGGTAAAATCTCATGCCGTGCAGGACGGAGCGCGTTTCCGACTCATATTGATAGCCGCCCGACTCCTGGAACTTGTGCTGCAGGGTGTCGTAGGCCTCCATCACTTTCCGGTACGCCTCTTCGTCGCCGTAGACGGCAGGGTCGGCCATCCGCTGTTCAAGCGAGCGGAGCTCAGTCTCCATGTCGTGGAGCGGCTGGAAGATCGTCATCATCTCTTCCCAGATCGTCCGGCCGGAGTCCAGTCCGGTGTGCTGGTCAAGATAGCCGATCCGCACGTCCTTCGGCATGATGATGTCGCCTTCATCCCGGCTGAGCTCGCCGGTGATGATTTTCAGGAGTGTCGATTTTCCGGCGCCGTTGCGGCCGACGAGCGCGACCCGGTCCCGGTGCTGCACTTCCAGTTTGACGCCGGACAGGATCTCCTCCCCGGCGAATGATTTCGTCACGTTGTTCACTTGAAGGACGATCATAAATTTCCACCTCTATTCTTCTCCAGTTTAATCGATGGAACCGCACGGCGCAACGGCTCGCCTTTACAGGAAGGGGGGACTGCTGTAAGATGGAATCGGCTCAAGAAGGAAGGCTCCACAGGAGGAAAACATGGACGAAAAAACACATAAAGTCCCGCAGGCGACCTCAAAGCGGCTTCCGCTTTATTACCGGTTCATCCAGAAGTTCGCCAACTCCGGCAAGGAGAGAGTTTCTTCTCAGGAGCTGAGCGAGGCGATGAAAATCGATCCTGCAACGATCCGGAGGGACTTTTCCTATTTCGGGGCGCTCGGGAAAAAAGGCTATGGATACGATGTCCGGACGCTGCTTCAGTTTTTCCGGAAGACGCTCGATCAGGACGAGGCGACCAATGTGGCGCTCGTCGGCGTGGGCAGTCTCGGCAACGCTTTTTTGAAATATAATTTCCATAAAAACCACAATACCCGGATTGTCGTGGCATTCGACCCGAATGCGGCCGACGGCGGGACGGTCGTCAACGACATTCCGATTTTCCGTCCGGACCAACTTGAGGAGCGGCTCGGGGAATACAGCGTTGAAATGGCCATTCTCACGGTGCCGTCGAGGGCCGCGCAGGAAATGGCCGACCGGCTGGCGGCGCTCGGCGTCAAGGGCATCCTGAACTTCGCGCCGGTGCGCCTGAATGTGCCGGAAGGAGTACGGCTTCATTCGATCGATTTGTCCGTCGAAATGCAGGCGCTCATCTATGCAATCCGCAATGACGAAAAATCGACATAAATTGCCTGCCGGAAAAATGGAGTTTTGGGCGCAAATCGTGTAGAATTGATGTATTAACAAGGGAGGTGTCGGCATGTCACCAGGTCCAATGAGTCTTGTGCTGATTGCCATCGTCGCTTTGATCATCTTCGGTCCAAAGAAGCTTCCTGAATTCGGCAAGGCGGTCGGTTCGTCGCTGCGCGAGTTCAAGAACGCGACAAAAGGTCTCGTAGATGATGACGAGGACAGCAAAAAAGAAGCTGCCGAACAAAAAGACGTCAAATAAGACGCCTCATGAGTTAGGAAGTCATCCTTTATGAATGATAAACAACTGTCGATCATCGAACATATAGAGGAACTGAGAAAACGGCTGATGGTGATCGTCGTTTTCTTTGTTATTGCGATCATCGGCGGCTTCTTTCTCGCAAGCCCGATCATCCAGTTCCTGCAAAACAGTGACGAGGCGAAGCGGTTCACGCTCAACGCGTTCAGCGTGGCCGATCCGATGTTCATCTATCTGAAGGTGATCATCTTCATCGCCATCGTGCTCACCTCGCCGGTCATCCTTTACCAGCTCTGGGCGTTCGTCGCCCCGGGACTGTCGGAGACGGAGCGGCGGGTGACGCTCAGCTACATCCCGTTCGCTTTCCTGCTGTTCATCGCGGGGATTTCGTTCTCGTATTTTGTCCTGTTCCCGTACCTGATTTCGTTCATGACGAATCTGTCGGTGAACCTGGACATCCAGCAGACGATCGGGGTCAATGAATACTTCAACTTCCTGTTCCAGATCACGCTGCCGTTCGGGATCGTGTTCCAGCTGCCGGTCGTCCTGCTGTTCTTCTCCAGGCTCGGCGTGCTGGATCCGATGCTGCTCGTGAAGTTCCGGAAGTTCGCCTGGTTCGGGCTGTTCGTGCTCGCGGCGTTCATCACGCCGCCCGATTTGTTTTCGCACATGTTCACGACGGTTCCGCTCATCGCCCTGTATGAGATCAGCGTGCTCATCTCGCGCGCCGGCTACCGGAAGTTCCTGAAGGCCGAACAGAAACGCCAGCAGGAAGAAATGCAGGCAGAACGCGAACGCATTCTCGAGGAACAACAAAAGCGCCTCCACACGGACTGAGTCCGCGGGAGGCGTTTTTTGATTGTGTCCAAGTGGTTGTGCAAACTCCATCAGTCGAAGAATTCCCCTTGCCTGCGCTGGTTATTGCATGTTCGAAAGCTTTTCCATCTTTTCGATGAACCGCTGGATCTTGTCGATGTTGAGCTGGATCGTCATGACGAATCCGTTCAGCAGCATATGGGCGATGATCGAGGTGATGAGCCGCTTTGTCCGGTGGTAGAGGAAGGCGAAGACGAAGCCGGATGCCGCGTAAAGCAGGATGTGCGTGAACTCCATGTGCATCGCCGCAAACGCGACCGAGCTCACGGCGGCCGCGACGAAGAAGTTGGTCCGGTCGACGAGCGCGCCGAAAACGATTCTCCGGAAAATGAATTCTTCCAGGATCGGGGCGAAAAAGACGATCGCGAATATGGCAGGCGGCGCCACGTCCGCCACCGTGACGAGCGCGGCGGTGTTCTCGGATCCGGCTTCGATGCCGATCCATTTTTCGATCACGCCGGCCAGTCCCTGGGCGAACAACACCATTAAGAATCCGGCGGTGCCGAGGAGGACGGCAATCCCGAGATGGGTTTTTGTTCCTTTGGGCGTCAGGAAATAGGTTCGATCCGAGCGGGCGATCAGCAGCGTCGCCGCCACGGCGACGCCGAACGAAATGAAGATCCACCATCCGGTTGCGAGCAGGACCGCTTCCTGCTGTTCTCTTCCGGCCGCGATGAGCCGGGGGATGATCAGGTCCAGTGCCGGCTTTCCGGACAGCTGGGCGGCGACGTAAACGAGAAATATCCAAAGTGAAGTATGGCGTTTTTTCAAGGTCAGAATCCTTTCTCCAAGCAGGGTTCCCATAACTTGATTGTAGAGGGAAGGGATCGAAACTTCAAAGAGGGAACCTCGGGCGTTCCGCTTGCAAAATGTAAGCGCATTGATTATTATAATACTTGTGTTAGCACTCCTAATTACCGAGTGCTAATAAACGACAATCATCGACAGATTCAGAGGAGGGTGTTTCACGTGTTGAAACCATTGGGTGATCGCATCATCATTGAATTGATCGAAGCGGAAGAAACTACTTCGAGCGGCATTGTACTTCCGGATTCCGCAAAGGAAAAGCCACAGGAAGGCAAAGTCATCGCAGTCGGCACCGGCCGCTACCTCGACAACGGCACGAAAGTGGACCTGGAAGTCAAAGAGGGCGACCACATCATCTTCTCCAAATATGCAGGCACCGAAGTGAAATACGGCGGGGAAGAATACCTCATCCTGCGCGAAAACGACGTACTGGCCATCCTCGGCTGATTTGCCGGCCGGATGGATTGAAACCGGGTTTTATTACATGAACAATGACTGATTATCAGGAGGGACTCATCGATGGCAAAGGAAATCAAGTTCAACGAAGATGCACGCAGCCTCATGCTCAAAGGCGTGGACAAACTGGCTGATGCGGTGAAAGTGACACTTGGGCCTAAAGGCCGCAACGTTGTACTCCAAAAAAGCTTCGGATCGCCGCTCATCACGAACGACGGCGTGACGATTGCAAAAGAAATCGAACTCGAAGACGCGTTTGAAAACATGGGCGCGAAGCTCGTTTCCGAAGTCGCTTCGAAAACAAACGACGTGGCCGGTGACGGAACGACGACTGCTACTGTCCTTGCACAGGCAATGATCCGTGAAGGACTCAAAAACGTGACGGCCGGCGCGAACCCTGTCGGCATCCGAAAAGGGATCGAACAGGCGGTCGATACGGCTGTCGAAGAACTGAAGAACATCTCCACAGAAATCCAGGGCAAGGAATCGATCGCACAGGTTGCGGCCATTTCTTCCGGAGACGATGAAGTCGGTGAACTGATTGCAGAAGCGATGGAACGTGTCGGCAACGACGGCGTCATCACGATTGAAGAGTCGAAGGGCTTCGCAACGGAACTCGACGTCGTGGAAGGAATGCAGTTTGACCGCGGCTATGCGTCGCCTTACATGGTGACCGATTCCGAGAAGATGGAAGCGGTTCTTGAGAACCCGTACATCCTCATCACGGACAAGAAAATTTCCAACATCCAGGAAATCCTTCCTGTGCTCGAGCAGGTTGTCCAGCAGGGACGTCCGCTCCTCATGATCGCTGAAGACGTGGAAGGCGAAGCACTCGCCACACTCGTGCTCAACAAGCTCCGCGGTACATTCAATGTCGTGGCGGTCAAGGCACCTGGCTTCGGCGACCGCCGCAAGGCCATGCTCGAAGACATCGCCATCCTCACGGGCGGTCAAGTGATCACGGAAGACCTCGGCCTCGAGCTGAAGTCGGCTGACGTGACACAGCTTGGCCGTGCTGCGAAAATCGTCGTGTCCAAAGACAACACGACCATTGTTGAAGGCAGCGGGGACCAGGACAACATCGCCGGCCGCGTGAACCAGATCCGTGCACAAGTGGAAGAAACAACTTCCGAGTTTGACAAAGAGAAGCTCCAGGAACGCCTGGCGAAACTTGCAGGCGGCGTGGCAGTCATCAAAGTCGGCGCAGCGACCGAAACTGAATTGAAAGAACGCAAACTCCGCATCGAGGATGCCCTGAACGCAACGCGCGCAGCCGTTGAAGAAGGCATCGTCTCCGGCGGCGGCACGGCGCTCGTCAACGTCTACAACAAAGTGGCCGAACTGCAGGAAAGCTCCGAAGGCGACGTCGCAACCGGCGTCAAGATCGTCCTCCGCGCACTTGAAGAGCCGGTCCGCCAGATCGCAGAAAACGCGGGCCTCGAAGGCTCGATCGTCGTAGACCGCCTGAAGCGCGAAGAAGTCGGCATTGGCTTCAACGCAGCAGAAGGCACTTGGGTGAACATGACCGATGCCGGCATCGTCGACCCGACGAAAGTGACGCGCTATGCGCTTCAGAACGCCGCATCCGTTGCAGCTCTCTTCCTCACGACGGAAGCAGTTGTCGCAGACATTCCGGAACCGCCTGCAGCAGGCGGCGGCATGCCGGACATGGGCGGCATGGGCATGATGTAAGAGTTGCATTTCCTTAACCTCCCCGGAAAAATCCGGGGAGGTTTTTTGAGCTTTGAAGCAGTCGCCATTCCAGTCTTTGTGCCGGGCTGCCGCTTGAAAGGGGCAAAAGAAAAGGTCAACCACGGAGAACGGTTGACCTCTTTTGTGCATCTCTTATATCTTGATATCGATTTTCGCATGTTCCTTCAGCTTTTCAACTTGCTGAACGAGTTGTTCCTGCTGCTTTTGCTGCTGGAGGGATTGCTTGATCTGTGGTTTCATTTCCTCAAGCTTTGGAACTTCCTGACCTGCACCCTTTGCTTGTTCCGCATATTGATCATAGGTTTTTTGGATTTCTTCATCGGTGATATCACCTGCCGGCACTTCTTTCTCCACATACTGACGGAATTTAAGGTCTTCGGCGATTTGAGTTTGAAGTGATTTCAAATCCATGCCCGATTCATCGAGCGCGGCTTTGAATTCTTTTTCGGTTTTAAATTGTCCCTTCACTTCGTCCAGCCGCTGATCGATATCGGACTTTGAAGCCTGATAGCCCTTTTTATCGGCCTCTTGCAGAATAAGAGTCTGTCCGACCAAGTTGTCGAGTGTTTGGCTTTTTAATTGCTCGGCCGCTTCTTTGGACGTCGGGTCTTGCCCCATTTGCTGCATTTGTCCCTGTGAAGACGCCAAAGCGCCATTGTATTCGCTCCCCAGAATTTCCTGGTCATTCACGACGGCTACGGTTTTCTTTTCATCGACTTGCTGTGCTTCCAGTTTCTTTTGCATGTCTTCCATTTGCTTCTGCTGATCGTTTTCCGCTGTTGCAGCCTGATCGGCATTGGCGGTTCCCTTGCTTTCGTCATTTCCTCCGCAGGCCGCCAAAGCAACAGCCAAAAAGCTGGTCATTATAATGAACATCATTTTTTTCATGAATAACGATCTCCTTCCATGGAAGTGTATCATCGCATTATAAAGGAAAACCTTTGGAAAAAGGCCGATATGAGCGATTCTTAATTTGATTGTAAACAGATTGCAATCCCCTGAATATCTGTAATGAATCTGACTACGGCGCATCATCACCCAAGGACGGTGAACTTATCCCTCTTTAGCAATCAAGAAAGGCCCTTCCTCCATGCGATATGGAGGAGGGGCCTTTTCGGATATCAGGATTATTTACCTTCCCGCTTCAGCTTGAACGGCGCGTAAATGAGGGCCACCATCAGGAACAGCCCCAGATAGCCGATCAGTGAGTAGAACTTGGAAACCAGTGTGGTGAAGCCGACAAAGCTCAGGACGAATCCGATGGCCACGGTGATGATCGTCGCCGTATGGGCTTTTTTCGTGTCCATTTCAAAGAATCTGGCGACAAATCCGTAGAACATCCCGAGCGCCGTATTGAAGATCATCCCGAACAGGACGATGGACATCAGGATCGCGAGGACAGGTGAAATGTCCTCCACAATTTTCAGCAACGGCAGGTCATACGATGCCACTTCTTCGATTTTGGCGAAGATGGCGAAGTGGGACAGGATGATCATCACGCCGATGGCCAGTCCGCCGAGCAGTCCGCCGAAGCCCGCGATCCGCGGATTCTTTTCCGATCCTCCTGTCATCAATGCCATTCCGGCTCCGACCGCGATGTTGAAGGAGACATAGTTGATCGCAGAGACCAACCAGTTCGGAAACGACTTTTCCTGACTTTCGGCGACCGCGTTCAGTGCAGCAAATGATGCGTCCATCGTGCTCATGCTGTACACCGAAATGATGACAATGAACACGAGGAGGAACGGGGTGATGCTCGCGATCACCGCGATCACCTTATCAATCTTGAGCATCATGGCAAGGATCACAAGGACCGACATGATGAGACTGCCGACAAAAACAGGCAGACCGAATTGCTGATGGACCGTTGCCCCCGCGCCCGCGATCATTACGACGCCGACACCGAACAGGGTGAAGATGATGATGGCATCCACAATCACGCCAAGATAGCGCCCGCTGATTTCATAAATGGCGGTTTTATGTGAATCTGCCTTCAACCGGCTTCCGATATTCGTCAAGATCATTCCGAGATAGGCGAACAGCGCAGTCGCGACGACTGCTGCAATCGTCCCCTTGTAGCCAAAGCTGGTGAAGTACTGCAAAACCTCTTGACCGGATGCAAAGCCTGCACCGACAATGACGCCGACGAAAGCCCCGGCGATTTTCAAAATCCTTAGCATCTCAAATCCCCATTTATCTTGAATGATGTTTGATCCAACGGGTGGATCTCCTATCTTAGTGTAACAATGAACCGCAGCATTCCAATAGTTCAAATCTCTCAATCTGCCGACGGGTGGATGCATAAAGTGCCGGCTGCAGGAGAGGGAAAGTACGAAATACCACAATGATTTTCAATGTCCGCTTAATTTTCCGGGGTTCAGGAATAGCGGGCTGATGCATAGCATAGAAAGGGCGGCCATCCGGTGCTATCGCCTCCAGACTTTGATTAGGAGTGACCAAGTGGGAGCCATCAACGGGAAGGCGTACATCGAGCGAATTGACAGCCTGAACAATGAAATCTGGCTGGACGGCAAAAAAGTGGAAGGGCCGATTTCCAGTCACCCTGTGTTCAAGGGAATCATCCGGGAAAAAGCGGCTCTCTACGATATGCAACTCGATCCCCGGTTCAAAGACAAGATGACGTTTCGTTCGCCTGAAACAGGTGATCCGATCGGACTGTCGTATATGCAGCCAAAAAGCATGGGAGATCTGAAAAGAAGACGGGAAATGATGGAACATTGGGCTGCCCAAAGCTTCGGGATGATGGGGAGAAGTCCCGATTACTTGAACTCTGTCTTGATGAGCTTTGCTTCTTGCGCCGGTTTTTTGGAGGGCAAGGAAAATAGTTATCCGCAAAATCTTGTTGCGTTTTATAAACAGGCCAGGGAAAAGGACTTATCGTTCACTCATACATTCGTCAGTCCGCAGGTAAACCGCTCCCAAATCTATGTCGAAACCAGCAAAGAACCCATCGCTGCGAAAGTGGTGGATGTGAAACCGGACGGGATTGTCATCAAAGGTGCGCGTTTACTCGCCACACAGGGCGGATTGACCGATGAGGTCCTTGTTTTTAGTGTCGGCAAATTCCTATTCAATGAAGACGAGGCATTTGCATTTTCAATCCCATCCAATGCGAAGGGGTTGAAATTCATTTGCCGGGACACATTCATCGGAGGGTCCTCGCCGTTCAATCATCCATTAAGCTCGCGATACGAGGAAATGGATTCAGTTGTCGTGTTCGACAATGTTTTGGTCCCTTGGGACCGGGTGTTCTATTACAATGATGGTGAAGTGGCTGAAGAATTCATCAAGCGTAGTTCTTTTCACGCATTTGCCAAGCATCAAGTCGTGACACGGCAAATTGTGAAGACCGAATTTATTTTAGGGCTCGCCCAGTTATTGTCCGAAACCATCAAGGTGGATGGCTACCAGCATATACAGGAAAAAGTATCGGAGATCATTATAGGCCTTGAAACCATGAAGGCATTGCTGGAGAAGGCGGAAAACCATGCTGCCATCGATGAATTTGGCGTGATGAGGCCAAATGTGATTCCGCTGAATACGGCAAGTGCCGTGTTTCCAAAGCTGTATCCGCGCTTCACTGAGATCATCCAGATCATCGGAGCCAGCGGAATGATTACGATTCCGACCGAGACCGCTTTCCATTCCGGCATCAGGCCGGACCTTGATCTCTATCTTCAAGGTGCCACGAGATCCGCCGAAGAACGGGTGAAGATTTTCCGGCTGGCCTGGGATTTGACGATGAGTTCGTTCGGAACGAGGGGAATGCAGTATGAACGGTACTTTTTCGGTGATCCGGTCCGCATCGCCAGCTCTTTGTATAATGAGTATCCTAAGGAACCATATGTGAACGTGGTCAGGAGGCTCTTGGGAATCACAGATGAACAGTAGTCCTCATCTTGTTATTGGAGGGACGTCATGACATGATAAATTTCTATGCATTTCAAGGCACGGTCACTGCAATCAGTGACTTTGGTATAAATCCCGGAAGCGAAGGTTGCCATCAACTGTTTACAATGGAGAATGGATTCGGTTCCATCGTAAACTTTGTCGTTTCGCCGTCCACTTATTTCGTGGACCATGAAATCATCCGCGTGGGAGATCAGGTGACAGGTTATTATGACGGGGATTTACCGGCAATCCTGATTTACCCTCCGCAGTATCCGGCGCTTGTCATGGTGAAAGATAATCCGGCACAGAATGTAAAAGTCGCTCACTTTGACAGCCAATTGGTGAGCAGCGACCAAATGCTGAAACTCAATCTGTCCCCGGCGACTTTGGTGTTGTCGACGAACGGGCAGCTTTTTACAAAGTATCCGGCAAACCGTGATTTAATCGTGCTGTATGGCCCGTCAACGAGAAGCATCCCCGCCCAAACTGTCCCATACCGCATCATCGTTCTGTGTCCGATGAACCTGAACTGAGCGCCGTCCCTTTTGGGGGGCGCTTTGTTCATTGACGGACCGCGGAAGAGTTTAATTTTTGCGGACAAGTGTATAGATAGGCAGGGAGGGATTTTTCGATGACGATTGATTTCAAAGACCACGGAAAAGAACCGTACGTACTGAACATTGAAGAGGCGACACTGCAAAACGACAACTTCCGGACAACGATCTGGACGGGCGAGAAGCTCCAGGTGACGCTCATGAGCATACCGGCGGGGGATGACGTCGGCCTCGAGATCCACAAGGGCATCGACCAGTTCCTGCGGATTGAAAGCGGGAAGGGACTTTGCCAGATGGGACCTGCGGAAGATAATCTGAACTTCGAAAAGGAAGTCGGGGATGATGATGTGATCCTCGTTCCGGCGAACACTTGGCACAACATCACAAACAAGGGCGATGAGCCGCTGAAGATTTACTCCATCTATGCGGATCCGGACCACAAGCCGGGCACCGTCCACAAGACGCACGAAGATGCGAGAAACGATCCGGACGAGCAATAATGATTTCGGCGCCGCCCTGATAAAACGGGGCGGCGCTTCTTTGATCGCCTGGCGGGCAACTGATAAGAAAGAGAATCAGTTGATAATCGGCGGGATGAGCGGAACGCGTCGGACGAAGAAGCGGGGCATTGGGCCACCGGGAGGCGGAAGGACGGAGCGAATGCAGGTTTGACCGGTTGTTGGCGGCTTTTTGAACAATTCATGTCTTTCGCCGAATCAGAAGCAAAGAGGTTGACTTACACGCTGAATCATATAATAATGAGTATGTGATTAGAATAATTATAGTTTGAATGGACGCACATCCGTCCGGTCATACTATAAATACATACCAACAGGAGGAATTGACAAATGTCCCTTATCAACAAGAAAATCGAACCATTCAAAGCACAGGCGTACCATGCAGGCACAGGCGAGTTCATCGAGGTATCGGATGAAAACATGCAAGGCCAGTGGAGCATCGTCTGCTTCTACCCTGCAGACTTCACGTTCGTCTGCCCGACTGAACTGAGCGATCTTCAGAAAGAGTACGCGACGCTGAAAGACCTCGGCGTTGAAGTTTACTCGGTTTCGTCCGACACGCACTTCACTCACAAAGCTTGGCATGACCACTCCGACGCAATCAGCACGCTCGAATACATCATGATCGGCGACCCGTCCCACCAGATTTCCCGCAGCTTCGACGTTCTTGATGAAGAAGCTGGCCTTGCGCAGCGCGGAACATTCATCATCGATCCGGACGGCGTTGTCCAGGCGGCAGAGATCAATGCAGACGGCATCGGCCGTGACGCAAGCACGCTCGTGAACAAGATCAAAGCGGCACAATACGTTCGCAAAAACCCGGGCGAAGTTTGCCCTGCAAAATGGCAGGAAGGCGAAGAAACACTCAAGCCAAGCCTTGACCTCGTAGGCAAAATCTAAGGAGACGATCGCATGGCACTAGATAAAGACATCAAACAGCAACTGGCCCAGTACCTGGAACTGATGGAGGGCGACGTCGTCCTCAAGGTGAGCGCGGATTCTGAAAAGGCATCCCTGAACATGCTGGAGCTCACGGATGAACTGGCCGCCATGTCTTCCCGCATCAAAGTGGAGAAGGCGGAGCTGGACAGGACCCCGAGCTTCAGTGTCAACCGTCCGGGAGAGGAAACCGGCATCGTCTTTGCCGGTACTCCGCTCGGCCATGAGTTCACTTCACTTGTCCTTGCGCTGCTGCAAGTGAGCGGCAGGGCGCCGAAAGTCGATGCGAAAGTGATCGATCAAGTGAAGAACATTAAGGACGAGCTCCATTTTGAGACGTACATCAGCCTCACTTGCCAGAACTGCCCTGAAGTGGTTCAGGCGCTGAACACGATGAGCGTGCTGAACCCGAACATCACCCACACGATGATTGACGGCGCCGTCTTCAAGGATGAAGTCGAGCGCAAGAACATCATGGCGGTTCCGACGGCGTTCCTCAACGGCGAACCGTTCACAAACGGACGCAAGACGCTGGAGGAAATCCTGGCGGAACTCGGCAGCGGCGCCGACGCATCCGAATTCGAAGACAAAGAGCCGTTTGACGTGCTCGTTGTCGGCGGCGGACCGGCCGGTGCAAGCGCGGCGATCTATGCGGCGCGCAAAGGCATCCGGACCGGCGTCGTGGCAGAACGCTTCGGCGGCCAGATCCTTGATACGGCCGCGATCGAGAACTTCATCAGCGTAAAGCACACGGAAGGTCCGAAACTTGCGGCCGGCCTGGAAGAGCATGTGAAAGACTACAATGTCGATATCATGAATCTTCAGCGTGCCAAGCGCCTCGAGAAGAAAGACCTCATCGAAATCGAGCTTGAAAACGGAGCGGTGCTCAAGAGCAAATCCGTCATTCTCGCGACCGGTGCACGCTGGCGCAACATCGGCGTCCAGGGTGAGGCAGAGTTCCGCAACAAAGGCGTTGCCTACTGCCCGCACTGTGACGGCCCGCTCTTTGAAGGCAAGGACGTGGCGGTCGTCGGCGGCGGCAACTCCGGGGTTGAAGCAGCCATTGACCTCGCCGGGATCACGAACCACGTGACCGTCCTGGAATTCGGCGCCGAGCTGAAAGCCGATTCCGTCCTTCAGGAACGGCTGAACAGCCTGCCGAACGTCACGATCCTGACAAACGCCCAGACGACGGAAATCACCGGGACCGACAAAGTGAACGGAATTTCCTACATCGACCGCTCGACCGGTGAAGAGCACCACATCGCACTCGCCGGCGTGTTTGTCCAAATCGGTCTCGTGCCGAACACGGACTGGCTCGGTGACACGATTGAACGCAACCGGGCAGGCGAAATCATTGTCGACAAGCGCGGTGCGACAAACGTGCCGGGCGTGTTTGCAGCGGGAGACTGCTCGGACAGCGCGTTCAAGCAGATCATCATCTCGATGGGAACCGGCGCCACCGCTTCTCTCAGCGCCTTTGATTACCTGGTTCGCCATCAGTCCGAAACCGTCAATGCTTAATAATATGTGAAAAAGGAACAGGTCCTATTGAGGGCCTGTTCTTTTTTGGGAACAGACAGACTGCAGACAAATGGGCGCAAGGCTCCCTTGACTGCAGTTTTTCTTTTCTTTTCCGGATTTCCGTTGAGGGGGAGGAGTGAGGGGGATTGGGGGTGGATTTGGAGTACGGGGGGGATTGGAAAATCGGAGTAAGGGGAGCGAATTCGGAGTAAGGAGCGAAAAATCGGAGTAAGGGGGACAAATTCGGAGTAAGGAGTGGGAAATCGGAGTAAGGGGGACAAATTCGGAGTAAGGAGCAGAAAATCGGAGTAAGGGAGACAAATTCGGAGTAAGGAGTGGGAAATCGGAGTAAGGGGAGCAAATTCGGAGTAAGGAGCAGAAAATCGGAGTAAGGGGAGCAAATTCGGAGTAAGGAGTGGAAAATCGGAGTAAGGGAGTCAAATTCGGAGTAAGGAGTGGAAAATCGGAGTAAGGGGGACAAATTCGGAGTAAGGAGCAGAAAATCGGAGTAAGGGAGACAAATTCGGAGTAAGGAGCAGAAAATCGGAGTAAGGGAGACAAATTCGGAGTAAGGAGCAGAAAATCGGAGTAAGGGAGACAAATTCGGAGTAAGGAGCGGAAAATCGGAGTAAGCGAGTCAAAATTGGAGTAAGGGGCCAAGGAAACTCGGGGGAGGCACGGAGACGATCCTGAAATCTCTGTGTGGGGAGTGAAAAATCCATGTAGCCAAGTTGGACCGGAAAAGAAAGGGGAAGAGGAAGGCGAGTGGAATCGCAGGGGCTGCGAGTGAGCGTGTAGATGGCTCGAGTGGAATCATATAAACCTTGAGTGAGCGCATAGGCGTGGGTTCGGAGAGTACGCTTTTTCGGGCATGCAATGTTCCAGCAACGATTACTGGTGCAAAACCGGTCTGTCGGTCTGTGCTCCCGGAAGCCATCACATCCATAAAACACCCCAAGACTGACTTTCTTTCAAAACAAAAAGGAACAGGCCCCGGAAAGAGCCTGTTCCTTCGTTTTCATCTTATCCGGCTCATGCATTTGCCTGGGCAGTTTTCGCCTGGACGAGCATGCCGCCGTCTTTCAGGTACTTCACGACGCCTTCCGCCGCACGGTATCCGAGTGCGCCGATTGTCGGTGTCGGGTGGTGTCCGCCGAACTGAGGGAATGCGGAGCCGCCGACGACAAACAGGTTTTCCATATCCCACATTTGAAGATAGGAGTTGACGGCCGAGGTTCCCGGCTCCGGTCCCATCATGACGCCGCCGGTGTAGTGGCCGCCGTCGTAAATGTGGTCGAAGTCCTCGTCGTCGGAAACCGTGTCTTTGTCGATGATATCCGCACCCATTTTTTCTACGACTTCGGCACATTTTTCGATGCCGAACCGGGCGAGGTTGCGTTCCTGGTCGGTATACTTGTTCGTTACACGCAGAAGAGGATCACCGTAATCATCTTTATAGGTCGGGTCGAGGCTCAGGTAGTTGTGCCAGTAGGACATTACCGCCATCGTATACCAGACCACCAGATTCCGGTAAGCGTAATGAAGTGATTTTTCCTTGAATTCCGCTCCCCACTTTTTCGTGTCTTTTGGAACGTGGTTGAGTCCGACCGCTCCGTAGCCGTATTGGCGCAGCTCAATGCCGCCGCCATGGATAAAGTTCAGGTCCGTATGGTCGAATTCGTCTCCGTCATAGTCGCTGTACCCGGCGCCGAGTGCGCCTGCGCCTGCGTACAGATTGAACTTCTTGTCTTCCCAGAACCCTCTCGCTCCGCGGAATGTAATATTCCCTTGGATGGTGAAGTTTTTGCCGATGACCCCTTTGCGGGTTTTCGGATCATACGGCTCTCCGATTTCCGACAGAAGCAGGAGCCGGTTGTTCGAGAAGGTGAACGCCGCGAGGACGACAACGTCTGCAGGCTGTTCATATTCCGCGCCTGTCATCACATCAGTGTACATGACGCCCGTCGCCTTGCCGCCCTCATGGAGCACCCGGCGAACGAGTGCGTTTGTGCGGAATTCCGCCTTGCCGGTTTTCTGTGCGGTCGGGATGACCGTCGCAATCGGGTCGGATTTGGCGCTGAAGTCGCAGCCGTACATCGTGCAGTAGGAGCAGTACATGCATGGATTGAGTGTCTCGCCGTCCGGGTTCGTATAGGACTGCGACATGTTGCAGGCCGCCAGCTGATAAGGGTGATAGCCGAGGTCTTTGGCTGCTTTTTTGAAGAGCTTGAGGGCCGGGGTTTCTTTCAGCGGCGGGTTGGGCCAGTCATTGTCCCGGGGCGGGCCAAGCGGATCCAGTTCGCCGGAAACCCCTGCCGTCTTTTCCCATTTGTCATAGTAAGGCACCATTTCTTCATAGGTGATGCCCCAGTCCGCAATCGTGCTGTCTTTCGGGATTTTCCCTTCCCCGTAGCGTTCGATCGTCTTGGAACGGATTTCAAAGTCGTACGGCCGCCAGCGGTAAGTGGAGCCCGCCCAGTGGACGCTCCCGCCGCCGAGGTCATTGCCGACCATCATTTCGGTTTGTGTCCGTACCGGAAGCGCCACATCGTCAATATTCACCCTGGAGGTGATGGTCTCCGACGAGAGGGGCTGCATCATATCAAAGCGGTCCGTGTACCGAAGTTCGTCTTTGGAACCGATGAAGTCAGAGCGTTTCTGGTTTTTCCCCCGTTCCAATACCACAACGCTGTGTCCCGCCTTTGCAGCCTCTGCTGCCACGATGCCGCCGGCCCATCCGCTTCCGACGACCACGACATCGACTTTCTCCAATTTCCTAGCCATTCAGATTCCTCCAGTCATTAATGCCCCTGATATTCGGTGAGCCCCTTCGGTTCAAGGACAATGAATTCATCGGGTTCGATTTGATCCGCATAGCTGGCCCGCGGTCCAGGGTATTCCATCATTCTCCAGCCTTCCATGTTCCGGTTTCCGCCGTAAACAGGATCCGAGTAGCAGCCTTCGATCGTTGTCTGTGCAAGCAGATTGAAAAATGTCGAGGAAGAGACGCCGGGCATGTTGACTTCGTCATTCTCGAAATGTGTAAGGATCTCATCCTGCTGTTCAGGCTCGAGCTTCGCAAAGCCGGTGTCGAATTTTTCCCTGGCCGCTTCGTCGATTGCGCGTACCCCGACGACGAACATCTCTGCACGTGTCATGCGGGACTGGTAACGGGGCGTCGGCAGCGGATTGAGTGTATCTCCGCTCGGCCCCTGATCGGCACGGCCTTTATCCGTCTGGCTCAAGTCTTCATATTGGTTGGCTTCCGGAATGTTCAGGAACGGACCTTTCATATACTCACGTGCGTTGAGGCCCCATTCGCCTGCAAGCTGGCGGTCGATGAAATAAGGGACGCCCAGCTTGATGGCTCCGGGGCCGTTTTTGTCTTCCGGATAGATGCGCTCTGTTGCGGCTGCGAGGATTTGGAAGTCCTCTTCCCGGCTGAAGAAGATCCGGGCATCGGAAAGGTGATCGGCATTGCTTGTATCTCCGGCTGTGCCGCCCGAGCCTTTCTTGGAATCTTTCACCTCATACGTGATGAGGCTGCCGAGCAGTCCGCCGCCGACGAGCCCGCCTGCGAGCAGTCCGCTGCTTTTCAGAAACTGTCTGCGGTCCATGCCCTTGTTTTCGGGTGTTGGTTTTGAGTCAGCCATGTTACCTGCCTCCTTGTCAAAATGATTGCGATAATGATTGCGGTTCGACCGGGTCCCTATGTACTCGTGCCCTGAAGGCAAGCAAGGAAGCGGGGGAGGTCTATCAACAACTCTTTCCTAATATCCGCAGATTAAACATCATCAGTCCAGGTTTTTTCAGAAAATGAGCGTTTGGTCCGGGTGTTGCTTTGGCAAGGGGGATATAAGTATGATTAGAAGGAAGAGCATTGCGCAATTTCGGAAAAATCTCGGGGGAGGTGCATCGTGGACGACGAACTGAAAGAATTGCTCAGGCGGCTGGCAGGGGCGGAAGAAGAGATGCGGGCCATCCGGATTCGGCTGGAAGAGATGCAGGCCGAAGAAAAGGAGCAGCCGGAACCGGTGCGGCCGGCAAGTGAAGAAACGGCTTTGGAGAACCGCCGGGAAGAACAAGCGCCGGTGCCGCCGCAGTCCGGCGAACCGGATGTCCGGCGGGAAGAACCCGGACAAACAGACAGGCGGGGTAAAAAGCAGACGGCACCCGCGGCCTCCTTGTCGGATATGATGGCGAGCATCGGCTTCGCCCCGGAAAAGCCGTCCGGCGAAAAATCGCAGGCGGGGTCATCCGAAAGGCTGAAAATTTCCGGACAGCCGGAACGGCCGTCCGGCGGCGCGCAAGAGGTACCGGCGGGGGAAGCTCCGGTGTTCCAAAAGCCGCCGCGGGAAAACATGCCTGCGGGACGGCCGGAGGTTCCCGGACCGGAACCGTTTAATTTCGAGCGCCAGTTTGCCGTCTGGCTGCCGAGGGTGTTCATGTTCATCCTGCTGCTCGGCGTGCTCTGGGGGCTCAAAGTCAGCTTCGACATGGGGTGGATCACGCCCGGTGTCCGCATTGCGCTCGGGTATGCCGCATCCGTCCTGCTCGGCTGGCTCGGATTCCGGTCGATTCAAATAGGAAAGCGCGGATATGGACTGACTCTTTGGGGCGGGACGATCGCCCTCGGGATATTGACGACGTTTGCGGCCAACCAGCTGTACGGGTTCCTGCCGATCATGGCGGCGTTCATCATCGGGATCGGCTACGTGGCTGCGGGTCTTTATGCGTCTGTCCGGACACATTCCGAGACGCTCACCGTGTTCACGGCCGTCGCCGGATTCCTGCTCCCGTTCCTGCTGGAGGGCGAAGGGGCTTCCGCGCTCATGTTCTGCCTTTATGTGCTGGTGCTGTTCCTGGCACTGCTCGGCGTGTCTGTGCGCGGTCGGCACAAGGTGACGTTCTATGTGGTGTTCGCCTTGTCCCATCTCACTTTGTTCGTCTATCTGATGCTGGAAGGCGTGCTCGGCGGGCATGAGAACCTGGTGGCGGGAACTGCGTTGGTGCAGCATCTCGTGCTGCTGTTCTTTTATCTAAAGGGGAGCATCCCCCGGCAGACCTTCACGGAAGTCCTGCTGTATGTGAACTTTGCGGTCGGGATGGCCTGGATCGGCCTGCTGGAAGAGCCGCTCATGCAGGCCGCATACGGTGTGGGGGCAGTGCTCTACGCCGCGCTGGCCGTTTACTCGAAACTGCTGGAGGACCGGACGCTGCGGGATGTGCTTTCGGCGATGGCCGTCGCGGCTGCATCCGTCTTCATACTGAGCTTTTATCTGGATGAACCGGTCGCCAAGGTCATGATGCTGCTCGCTGCGGGAGCGGCGGGCATCTGGGTTGCCCTCCGGCTCGGAGCGGTCCGGACGCTTGTCGTATCGGGTTCAGTATACATGCTGAATGCGGCGCTCACGGCTGCCTTTGTCGGGTTCGGCTCCATCATTTCAATCGAGCATGCCGTCTGGCTTGTGTTGCTTGCAACGCTTGCGGTCATTTACATCGCCCTTTACAAGTATCCGCAGCCTTGGACAAAACGGGACGGCCTGGATGCCTCGCTCATTGCGGGGCAGGCGGCTGTCATGGTGTATCTGTTCAGGCTGTCGGGCGTTCTGCTTCTCGGACCAGGCACCATGACTTTCGGGTCGGTTGTTTCATTCGGTCCGGAATTGCATATCCGGCTCGGCATACTTGGTGCGGCGGCGCTCGGCAGTTTCCTGCTTCACAAGCATCCGCACGGCAAGTACGTCGCCGTCGCCGGAGCAATCGAGTTTGCGGTCCTCGGCATCCTCATCATGTTCGTGCCGATGAGCGGCTGGGCCGGCGGCAGCTACCCGGCCAGCCTGGTGATCGGACTCTTGTTTGCCGCCGGGTTCGCGTATCTCTCTGCATCGGCCGTGAAGGCCCGGGATGCGCTGCCGGTGCAGATTTCGGCATCGGGCTATGCCATCTTCCTGCTGGCGGTTTACTTCATTTATATGAACAAGTGGTTTTTCGCGGCGGCCCGGGAATACGGGTGGACCGGCGAAACGTCCCTGTTCATGCACACGTTCCTGCTTTTCCTGTTTGCGTTCGCATCGATCACGGCGGGCGGCAAGCGGCACTGGAAAGGGGTCCGGATTGCGGGCTTCATCCTGCTCGCGGTTTCGTTCCTCAAGCTGTTCTTGATCGACATGGCGGCCGTTTCTGTGATGATCAGAGCTGTTTTGTTCATCCTCGTCGGAGCGGCGGGACTCGTTTATTCCAGGACGCTGCAGAAACATGACGGGGACTGACTAAAAAGGGATAGGCAACTTATTGAAGTGGTATACACAATCATGAAGGGAGGCTGGTTGGAATGATGACACTGGAAGGCAAGACCGCGGTCGTGACGGGGGCGAGCAGCGGAATCGGAAAAGTGGTCGCTGCCCGGCTTGCAGCGGAAGGGGCGAATGTGATCCTGGCTGCGCGGAGCATCGAGAAACTGACGGAGCTGGAAGAGCAGATCAACGGAGCGGGCGGCGGGGAGGCGATTGCCGTGGCGACCGACATGACCGACCGCAAGAGCGTCGAGTCAATGGCGGCGAAGGCGAAGGAAGCGTACGGCGCGGTCGATATCATCGTCAACAACGCCGGCCAAATGCTGTCCGGCACGGTTCGCTCCGGCAAGACGGAGGAGTGGGAAAGCATGATCGACGTCAACATCAAAGGCGTCCTGTACGGCATCCATTCCGTTTTGCCCGGCATGATCGAGCGGGGGAGCGGCCATCTGATCAATATTGACTCGGTCTCCGGCCATGAAGTGACGAAGACGAGCACCGTCTACAGCGCAACGAAATTCGCGGTGCGCGCAATTTCCATGGGGCTCGAGAAGGAGCTTGCCCGCACCGGCGTCCGGGTGACGAACATTTCGCCGGGCATGGTCGACACACCGCTCATGGGATCCCGGAGCGTGGACCGGAAAATCCTTGATCCGGAGAACATCGCACAGGCAATCGTCTACGCGGTCACCCAGCCGGCGCATGTGAATGTGAACGAAATTACGATCCGGCCGGTCTGAGCTCCGGCCGGATCAAAAACAGCGGCATCCGGGCTGAATCGTCCGGGTGCCGCTGTTTGATTTGTTTGGATTCAGGCGCTGATGATCTGCTTTTCGGTGATGCCGGGAAATGGGCTGTTCGTCCTGAGGAATTCCCGGATGGCATCGACGGCATGGATGCCGGTCATCTGCTTGCGTTCCGAAAGAGAACCGAATGTCTGTCCGTCGCCGCCGGCAACCGTGTAGGTCTTATCCGGATCGATATCCTTCCCGCCGACCTGCAGTGTCTGGATGCGGCCACCGTCCGGATTGTACGGCTTATACGTCATCGAAATGCCGCTTGACCGAAGAATGTAGCCCCCCTGTTGGTTGAAGGGATCTGATGCGAACACAAACTGGAGGTTCTTTTCTAGCGCATCGGTCAGTTCCCGGCCGGTCATACAGACTTTGAACAGCTCGGGGTTCGGCGGAATGATTGTGTGCAGGTCGAACAGCGTGAGCGGACCGGGCGCAATTGGAGGCCCGTAGCGCCAGCCATTTGAAAAAGCGGCGTCCACTCCAAGCGAGGCCAAATAGCTGTCGGTGATCAGCTTGTCCATTGGTGTTTCCTCAAGCGCCATCCGGTGAAGCACCACACTGGTTTCCCCGACCACTTCGCATCGCTCTTTTTCGTAGGCTCCCAAAACCTTTTCGACAAGCGACCGGATCTCCGGGTCCTCTCCGAATGAATCATCGTTGTGGACCAGTTCATACCGGGCATCCCGGATTTCGCCTTCTTCCACGCGAAGATCCAGCCGGCCGACGAATGAAGCGCTGAATCCGGCCTGGACGATGTAGGTCCCGTTGATGACGTCCGGCACTTGGACACGGTCGTGGCTGTGGCCGGACAGGATGACGTCGATTCCGTCGACAAGCCCCGCCAGCTTGGCGTCAAGGGGCAAGCCCATATGACTGAGTACAATGATCAGGTCAGTGTTTCCCGAAAGTTCTCCGACGAGGCGGCGCACTTCTTCGACACCCGTTGTGAATGCGAGGCCTTCGGAGAATGACGACGGCATCGTCTTGTCTTCATGAGGGTAGGTTAGGCCAATGATGCCGACCTTCATCCCGTCGAGTTCGCGGATGAGATATTCCTTGAAATACGGTTCACCGGTGTTGCGGACGGTACAGTTACATGCCAGCATCGCCCCGGGCAATTGGGCTGCCATCTCGCTCAGACGCTCTTTTCCGTATGCATAGTCCCAGTTTCCCGGAACAATTGCGTCAATCGGCATTTTTTGGATTACGTCGAGCGCTGCTTGCCCTTTCGACTCCACGACGGGCAAGGTACCGTGGAACGTATCTCCGCCGTCGAAAAACAGAACACGATCATTTTCGGCTTTTACGTCTTTCACATATTGCAGAATCCTTGCCAAACCGCCCGTTTTTTTCAAGACAGGGCGCCCGGTTTCCCAAAACATCTCGTCATGCTCCCAAAGAACGCCGTGGGAGTCGTTTTGCTGGAGCAGGGTGATTTTCATGAAGTGCCCTCCCAATCAATGCTTTTTCTGCTTCTTTTCCCTCTGGCTCCCCGGTTAACCCGGAAGTTTGAGCGATCCTCTGAACTGATGTACGATACAATGAGAAAAACCGGGAAGGGAGGCGGGCTCGATGTACGACCCGACGATTTTCGACAATCTCAAAGTGGCGCTTGAAAACCGGATCTATGACCTGGATACGATCGAACGCCGAATCGACATTCTTGACCGGGCGGACATCATGGACTTCGCCGCGCTCAGCCGGGCGCTCACCGTCCGGTTTAAGCTCGCCGGGTCATCCGGAATCCCCGCTGAAGTGAGTCTCTTCGCGGACGGGAACGATCTTGCCGGAGAAATCCTGGAAACACCGGGCAGTGAGCCTGCCTGCACACTGACTGTCCGTTTTGAAACGGAAGTCCGGGAACCGGCGGAGGAGTGCCCGGAAATCGGACGGGTGCTGAACGGAATCTGGGAAGACGGCGTCAGGCTCACGCAGACGCTGAGCTGGACCTATCCCGCGGTGCCCGCTGTCATCACCAATAACATCGATGTCCGCTTTCTGACGAGGATCGGCGAAGAGAACATGGGCGAGCTGGACGGTTTTCTGGACTCTGTCCTGCACGCCATGGACAAGCTACGCAGTTTACGTTGAACGACAGCCAGAGCAGATAGAGGAAGTGAACAAGTTGGAACACAATCATACAATGACGGACAGGGCCGTCCATCCCGTCATCTGGGACACTGATTATGGAATGGTCGGTTCGATCAACTTTTATCTGCTGGATACCGGCGGCTCGCTCGTCCTGATTGATGCGGGGCTGGATTCCGATGAATGCCGGACACGGCTCCAGAGCGAGCTGAAGAATATCGGCGCAACGGTTGCCGACATCAGCCGGATTCTCCTGACCCACCACCATGAAGACCATGCCGGCCTCGTACCTTGGTTGCTTGAACAGCAGAATATCCCCGTCCATGCGCATCCGGACGCGGTCCCGAGGCTGAAGGCGGACCGGAAATTCCTTGAAATGCGCCTGGAATTCTTCCGCACGCTCTACCGGGAAATGGGGTGCGGAGACATGGGGGCAGCCCGCTTTGAAACACTTGAAGAAACCATCCGGGACGCGGACGAGCTTGCACTGCGAACAGAAATCCGGCCACTGGAAGAAGGCGATTCGATCTGCAGGCTCGACGTGATCGAGACGCCCGGGCACTCGCCCGACTGCATCAGTTTCGTCGACAAGCGAAACCGCTTCGTGTTTTCCGGGGATGTCATTCTCGACGGGGCTTCCGTGAATGCGCTCATCGACCCGGACCTGGACGGGAACCGGCTGCCGTCGGTGAGCCAACAACGGCAGTCGCTGAAGAAAATCAGCGGACTCGACACCGATGTGCTGCTGCCCGGCCACCGGAATGAAATCCGGAATCACCGGGAACTGGCCGCTGAGAAAATTGCCCGGATGGACAGGAAAGACGTCCGGATCCTGGACCTGATCCGAGGCGGCACCCATGTCCCGGCGGAGATTGCGCAAGCCTATTATGGCAAGAAGTATCATGCCGTTTTCCCGCTCATCATGTCAGAAATCATCGGTCATCTTGACTTTCTTGAATCGGAAGGCAAGATTTCAAAGACGATGACGCGGGGCATTTGGCACTACCGGGCGGAATCATCGGATTGAAAACAGGGAATACCACTGCGGCGGGAAGCTTTGGCTCCCGTCGCTTTTTTTGTCCGATGCAATCTTCGCATCATATCATTGGACAGTTGATTAGAATCATTCTAGAATAGGAGTTGACACCGAAAGAATCGGAACTGATTGTCCAATCGGAATTTTCCGGTAACAGGTGGCGGAGAATATCAAGATCGGGGAGGTTTTCATTTTGGCGGAAGATAAAAAGATGAATGCTTCAAACGAACAGGCTGAACGGGAAACGATCACGACGCGTCAGGGACACCCGGTAACCGACAACCAGAACATCAAAACACTCGGCAACCGTGGTCCGGCCATGATGGAGAACTACCACTTCATCGAGAAAATGTCCCACTTTGACCGGGAGGAAGTGCCGGAGCGGGTGGTCCACGCACGCGGCACCGGGGCGCTCGGCTACTTTGAAACGTACGGTAAAGTCGGGAACGAACCTCCGGAAAAGTACACCCGGGCGAAGGTGTTCCAGGGCAAAGGCAAGAAAACCCCGGTTCTCGTGCGCTTTTCGACGGTGGCCGGATCCAAGGACGTGCCGGAAACAGACCGTGACCCGCGTGGCTTCGCTGTGAAGTTTTACACGGAAGACGGCAACTGGGACCTCGTCGGAAACAACCTGAAAATCTTCTTCATCCGGGATGCGATGAAGTTTCCGGACATGATCCACGCGTTCAAAGCCGACCCGGCGTCGAATGTTCCGGACCCGCGGCGCATGTTCGACTTTGTGTCGCGCTCTCCCGAAGCCACCCATATGATCACTTTCCTGTTCTCGCCATGGGGACGGCCTGCCACTTACCGCCACATGCAGGGATCGGGCGTGAACACGTACAAATGGATCAACGACAAAGGCGAGGCATTCCTCGTCAAGTACCACTGGGAGCCGAAGCAGGGCATCCGGAACCTGACGACAAAGGAAGCCCAGGAGATCCAGGCGAAGAACCATTCGCACGCCACTCAGGATCTCTATGAAGCGATCGAGCGCGGCGACTATCCGGAATGGGAGCTCTACGTCCAGCTCATGGAAGACGGCGACCACCCGGAACTCGACTTCGATCCGCTTGACGATACGAAGCTCTGGCCGGAAGACAAGTTCCCTTGGCTGCCGGTCGGCAAGATGGTCCTGAACGAGAATCCGACCGACTTCCACACGCAGATCGAGCAGGCGGCGTTCGGTACGGGCGTCCTCGTCGACGGGATGGACTTCTCGGATGATAAGATGCTGCAGGGCCGGACGTTCTCTTATTCGGACACGCAGCGCTACCGCATCGGCGCGAACTATCTTCAGCTGCCGACGAACGCCCCGAAGGCAAAGGTCCGCACGAACCAGGCCCGTGGCATGATGAGCATGCGCACGCCCGAGGAAGCCGGCGGCAATCCGCACATCAACTACGAGCCGTCGATGGTCGGCGGCTTGCGGGAAGCAAGCAAAGAAGACCGTCCTCAATATCGTCCTCACTATGATGCGGCAGATGTCATGAGCCAGCCGATCGACCGGACGAACAACTACGGCCAGGCCGGCGAAACTTACCGGGCATTCGAGGAATGGGAGCGCGAGGAGCTCATCTCGAACTTGTCGGATGTGCTTGCGATCTGCGACCCGCGCATCCAGGAAGCGATGGTCCAGCATTTCACGAAGGCGGATGAAGACTACGGCCGCCGAGTGAAGGAAGGCATTGATGCAAAGATGAAAGAGCTGGAAGCGCAAGGTGCCGATGAGCGTCTGCCCGGACAGGAAGCGGGCGTCAAGTCGAAATATGGTGAGGGTGGTACGACCGCCCAGAACGAAGCGGTCGATGAAGCTGTCCAAAAAGGACATGAAGCCGACCCGTATTGATGGCATTTGAGCGTTGAACGGAATAAAGTCAGGCGGGGGAAACCAATTGTTTCCTCCGCTTTTTTGATTGCGCACCCACGGAAAGGGGAATAGACAGGAGATGTCCGTATTCAGCCGAACGTATGATCAATTGATGAGTCCGCTTGAAGCCGTCAGCTTCCGGAAAGTGAGAAGGGAAATCGCGCAGGATGCAACAGGTAGGGTGCTGGAAATCGGCGCCGGAACGGGGCTTAACTTTCCGTTCTACGCGAAGGCGAAGTCGGTGGACGCCGTTGAACCTGACCCGGAGATGGGCAGGCAGTCCTTTGCGCGGATCCGGGAAGCCTCGGTGCCGATCCGGCTGTTTGCAGCAGGAGCGGAGGCACTCCCGTTTCCGGACGGGCGGTTTGACACGGTGATTGCCACGCTCGTCTTCTGCACGATCCCGGAACCGGAGCGGGCACTGCGGGAAATCCGCCGAGTGGCCAAGCCGGGTGCCCGGTTTGTTTTGTTTGAGCATGTCCGCATGCCGTCACGTCCGCTGGCAGCCCTTCAGAAAAAACTGACGCCCGCCTGGTCAAAGATTGCCGACGGGTGCCGGCTTGACCGTGACACGGCACAGCTCGTCCGGGAAGCAGGCATCTCCGTCAGGCGTCTCGACTCATTTGCAGGCGGCCTGTTTATCAGGATGGAATGCATCATTCCCTGATCCGGGCGGCCGCCCGCACAAAGGAAACTTGAAAACAGAGCCTTCCGACCCAGCGTTCCGGGAGGCTTTTCCTATTTGGGGAAAATACCGGAATCAAACAATAATATGATTGACTATTTCTTCTTTACTAAAAAGACAGGCTTTGTCACTTTCTATTGATTTCCCTGTTTTCCTTGCTGTATGATTATCAATCAGTGCAAGTATGACTGAATGATTCATCCCATATAATTTGTGAATCCGGTTACACGAAAAGAAGAAAGCGATTCCATCGAGTTCGGGGAACTGCCGTTTCTCATGTGCCGGTACTTCTGAAAGGTGGAGCCCTATGATCGAAATCAATCAAATCACCACATTGTTCCTGGCGGTCGCCCTTTATCTCCTTGGCACGGCGCTCGTCAGCCGGATCGGCATCCTTGACCGTTTCTTGATCCCCGCGCCGGTAGTGGGCGGCCTGATCTTCGCCATCATCGCCCTCGTGCTCCAAACGTCGGGCATTGTGGAAATTTCACTCGACACCTCTCTGCAGTCGCTGTTCATGATCGCCTTCTTTACGACGGTCGGCCTGGGGGCCAGCCTGAAGCTGATCAAGCTCGGCGGCAAGCTGCTGATCATTTATTTGCTGCTGTGCGGTGTGACGATCTTCATGCAGAATGTCATCGGTGTCTCGCTTGCAAAGCTGTTCGGCATCGAACCGCTCCTCGGAGTCATGAGCGGCGCGGTTTCCATGAGCGGCGGCCACGGCGGCGCGGCCGCCTACGGCCAGACGATTGAAGAACTCGGCATCAACTCCGCAGTGACGATCGGCATGGCGGCTGCCACGCTCGGCCTGATCTGCGGCAGCCTGTCCGGCGGTCCGATCGCCCGCCACCTCATCAAAAAGCATGACCTGAAACCGGCAGAGGGCCAGGTGGAAGAGTACGTCGAACAAGACGAAAAACCGATCCACGAGCATTCGTTCATGGTCCAGATCGCGATGATCACGCTGTCGATGGCAGGCGGCACGTTCCTCGGTGACTTGTTCACGGAAGCGACCGGATTTGTCCTGCCTGCATACATAGGAGCGATGTTCGTTGCCGTCATCGTGCGAAACGTCATGGACCGCATGCTGCCGGGAACGATCAACATGAAGGAGATCAACCTGATCGGCGACGTCTCCCTCGGAATCTTCCTGTCGATGGCACTCATGAGCATCAAGCTCTGGGAACTCGCCGGACTGGCGCTTCCGCTCGTCGGCATCATCGCCATCCAGGTCGTCTTCATCGTCCTGTTCGCCGTGTTTGTCATGTTCCGCATGCTCGGCAAAGATTATGACGCGGCCGTCATGATCTCCGGCTTCCTCGGCCACGGTCTCGGCGCCACGCCGAACGCCATGGCGAACATGGGCGCGACGGTCAATAAATATGGCCCGTCCCGCACCGCGTTCCTCGTCGTCCCGATTGTCGGCGCGTTCCTCATGGACGTCGTGTTCAGCGCCCCGATCATCATCACGACGATCAACCTGCTTAAATAAATTCGAGAAGCTGCCTGATCGCGAAAGGACCGTCCCCAATGGAGGACGGTCCTTTTTTCGTTGCCCGGTAAAGGATAAAGATAACGCTTCGCCGGATAAAGATAACGGTTGGGCAGATAAAGATAACGTTCCGCCGGATAAAGATAACGTTCCGACAAAACCCACTTTTAAGAAGCGTTTATTTCAATAAATGCATTGCATCTTCCGCTTCATCCCACGGCACGGCGTAGCCTTTGCCTTTGGCGCAGAAAATCGAGGAGGAGGAGTATTCCGGATCGGCATCTTTGTCGTAAGCAATCCGTCCGATCACTTCCTGCGCATTATGGCAAGGTTCATCGCCGCCGGGCCGGAGGGAGAGCATGCCTTTCCCGTTTGTGAACGAGGCGAAGGTCGCCGGATAGTCCATGAACGTGGCGACCGGAACACGGCCGGTGATGAGCGTGGACGCGCCGTCGGTTTCCGGCGGGTCAAACCGTCCGTGTGCCTGCTGAAGGTCAGACAGGACCCGGCCCATCAGTTCGGAAGACACTTTCACTTTCACCTCATACACCGGCTCGAGCAGCACATTGTCCGCCTTTTCCAGTCCCTGGCGCAAGGCACGGAGTGAGGCTTCCCGGAAGTCTCCGCCGGATGTATGCTCATTGTGCGCGCGTCCCGTCAGCAAAGTGATCGCCAGGTCGGTGAGCGGCGCGCCTGCCAGGATGCCCCGGTGCGGTTTTTCGGTGAGCGCCTGTCCGACAAGGTGCTGATAGCCGGGAGCCAGGTCATTTGGATGGCATTCGCTTTTGAATGATATGCCGCTCCCGCTTCTGCCGGGCTCGATCCGAAGATGCACTTCCGAATAGTGGCGGAGCGGCTCGAAATGTCCATATCCGGTTACAGCCGAGCGGATCGTTTCCTTATAAAGGATCGACGGCTCGCTGAAGGAAATCTCCGCGCCGAACCGCTCCTTCACGACTTCCCGGAGCACGTCGAGCTGGATTTTGCCCATCACCCGAACCCGGATCTCCCGGGACGGTTCATCCCAAAGGACGGATAGTGAAGGATCCTCGGCGTCAAGCTTGCGGAAGTGGCCGAGCATGTCCGCCGCCGGAATGGCAGGGTCAAACCGGACGGAAGCGGAAAGGGACGGGACCAGGTCAAAGCCGATCGGGGGACCGTCCGCACCGATCAGCCCGCCGGCACGTGCATCCGTGAGACCGGTCACCGCGATGAGCTCTCCCGCAGCGGCTGATTCCTGCACGGTGAATTTGTGGCCGCTGTACCGGCGGATCTGAGTGATCTTTTCGGGGTCTACGTGAAGATGGAGCTCATCCCTCACGGCAAGCCGGCCGGACAAAATCTTGAGGAACGTCACCCGCTGTCCGCCCGAGTCGTGCCGGATTTTATAGACGCGCGCGGAGAACGGGGCGTTGTGATCCCAGTCCGCCGAGGTCAGCCGGTCCAGCCAGCCGAGGAAATCCGTGACGCCGTCATCCTTCAGTGCGGAACCGCTCAGTGCCGGGAAAATCCTGCGTTCTGCGGTCATCTTTTTCATGGCCCGGAGCCACACGGTCTCGTCGTACCGGTCTTCCACGAACCGCTCCAGCAGGTCCTCGTCACGCTCGGCGATCCACTCGGCAAGTTCCGGCGTCAGCCCTCCGTCAAGCAAAAACACATCCTCGCTCAGGGAACTCCGGATTTCTTCAAGAGCCGCCTGCGGATCGGCTCCTTCCCGGTCGGTTTTGTTGATGAAGAGGAAGGCGGGGACGTTGTGGGCGGCAAGCAGCTCCCAGACCGTTTCGGTATGGCCTTCCACGCCGTCGGCCGCGCTCACGAGAACGACCGCCGCATCCATGACGCCGATCGCCCGCTCCATCTCCGGCGAGAAGTCGACGTGCCCGGGCGTGTCGATCAGCGTATAGTCCGTCCCGTTGAATTGAAAGGCCGCCTGGTCCGCAAACACGGTGATCCCGCGTGCTTTCTCGATGTCATGCCCATCGAGAAACGCATCCTGATGGTCAACGCGTCCGCGTTTGCGGATCGCCTCTGTGTGATAAAGCAGCTGTTCGGAAAACGTCGTCTTGCCCGCATCCACATGGGCCAGGACGCCGATCGTTTGATGCATGGGAATCACTTCTTCCTTTAATCTTTTTCCAGTATAGCAGACCCGTGGATGCTGTGTTTCAAGGCCGAAAGCAAGCGGCATCCGACTCAACCCCCGCTTCGTCCGTCTCACTAAACTTTTGTTTTAAGGATGGCTTTTTCCGCAAGAATAAGAGAAGATGGGCTGGAAATCACCCGAAGGAGATAGAAGCACATGGAAATTCCAGTCATCTATGAAGACAATCATATTCTTGTCGTCGAGAAGCCGGTGAATGTGCCGGTGCAGGAAGACCGGTCAGGGGATGCAGATCTTTTGACGTTGCTAAAGCAGTATCTGAAAGTGCGGGACAACAAGCCCGGAAACGTCTATCTCGGACTTGTCCACCGGCTGGACAGGCCGGTCGGGGGTGTCATGGTGTTCGCCAAAACATCCAAGGCTGCGTCCCGCCTGTCGGACTCGTTCCGCCGCCATGACGTGGAGCGGGAGTATGTGGCGGCCGTCCGGGGAGGAATGAAGGACCGGTCGGGCAGGCTGGAGCATCACTTGGCAAAGGACCGCAGGGAGAACCGGGTGTCGGTCGTCGGGACCGGCCATCCGGACGGGAAAAAAGCGGTTCTTCATTACCGGACAATCAGCAGGTCGGGGGGCCTCAGCCTGTTGTCGGTCCGCCTGCACACCGGAAGGCCCCACCAGATCCGGGTGCAGCTGTCGGCATCCGGCTGTCCGCTGTACGGCGACCAGAAATACGGCGCGGCCGTGAACCGGCCGGGACAGCAACTCGCTCTCTGGGCGCGCACGCTGTCTTTTGTACACCCGGTGAAAAAGGAAGAGATGCGCTTTGAATCTCTGCCTCCGCCGAAAAAGCCGTGGAGCCACTGGCCGCTCTGGGAGAAAACCTCCGCCCTTAGGTAAAAGAATGAACGCCGGGAGGGCTGTAATCTGTCTTCTCCGGTTTGCACGCCTATTACTGGCGGAGCGGGCGAGCCCCTTGTATCATAGAAGGAATCGGATCAAAGGGGAACGCAGTGTATGAAGAAAAAACTGAACGTCACGCTCGTGACATTGCTCGTCAATTTATTTATCGCTTTTATGGGCATCGGCCTCGTCATTCCCGTGCTGCCGGCCATCATGAATGAACTCGGCATGTCTGGGAAGGCGGCAGGGAACCTGGTCGCCGCGTTTGCGATCACTCAGCTGATCGCTTCTCCGCTGGCCGGCCGCATGGTCGACCGTCTCGGACGAAAGCCGATGATCGTCATGGGTCTGTTTTTATTCAGCGCATCGGAATTGCTGTTCGGACTCGGACAGGAGGTCTGGGTGCTGTTTGCTTCCCGGCTTGTCGGCGGCGTCAGTGCGGCGTTCATCATGCCGGCGGTGACGGCATTCATCGCGGACATCACGACGATGGAGGAACGTCCAAAAGCGCTCGGCTTCATGTCCGCGGCCATCTCCACCGGATTTATCATCGGACCTGGAATCGGGGGATTCCTCGCAGAGATCGGCCCGCGGGTTCCGTTTTTCGCCGCGGCCGTGCTGGCTTTCGTGGCGGCGATGTTTTCGCTGCTCGCCCTAAGGGAACCGGAGCGCCAGGAAATGCAGGAAGGGGCGATGGAAGTATCGGGCTTCAAGCGGATTTTTGCGCCGGTCTACTTTATCGCCTTCCTCATCATCTTCATCCTGTCGTTCGGTCTGGCATCGTTTGAGTCGCTGTTCGCCCTGTTCGTCGACCATAAGTTTGGCTTCACACCGAAAGACATCGCCATCATGGTGACGGGCGGGGGCATCATCGGTGCGGTCGCCCAGGTGTGGCTGTTCGACCGGCTCGACAAATGGCTCGGCGAAATCCGGCTTATCCGGTGGTGCCTCATCGTGTCCGCAGTGCTCGTGTTCTGCGTCACGCTCGTGTCGTCGTATGTGCTCATCCTGCTCGTGACGATGACCGTATTCGTCGGCTTTGACCTGGTACGTCCGGCCGTCACCACTTATCTGTCAAAAGTGGCGGGGAACGAGCAGGGCTTTGCCGGGGGGATGAACTCGATGTTCACGAGTCTCGGCAACGTGTTCGGCCCGATCATCGGAGGCCTGCTGTTCGACATCAAGCTCGATTTTCCTTTTTACTTTGCGACGATCGTTCTGTTCGGCGGCGTGGTGCTGTCCTTCTTCTGGAAAAAGCCGAAGCTTGATGCACTGCCGCCCGCGCCGACAGATACTATTACCAAATAATTAAATCACCGGAATTCCGGAACTATTCACCGGCGGCATGGCCGGCATGAGAGGAACAGGGCTTAAGGACCTGTGCTTCAAAGGCCAATCATGCCGCCTGTTATCTTTTAATGCGGGCATAACGGCCCATTCGGGAAAAAAATGATTGACCCTAAATACAAAGAACGTTAATATTATTTTAAGAAAGCGTTTACATTCAGAAAGATCCATCAACCAGATACCGCATCCAGAATGGGGGAATTGTATGAAGCTCGCAAGAAACATCATCATCGCGCTGGCCGCCGGAGTCGTGGTCGGCCTGGTCTTAAACTTGTTTGCACCGGGTGTATTCGGGAAAGCGGATGTGTTCCTGTTTCAGCCGCTCGGCACCATCTTCCTGAATCTCATGAAAATGCTCGTTATTCCGGTCGTGTTCATTTCAATCGCCCTCGGCACCGTCGGGCTCGGCGATCCGAAAAAACTCGGACGCATCGGCATCAAGACGATCGCCTATTTCCTTACGACGACGGCAATCGCCATCGTGCTTGCCCTGTCGCTCGCACTCATCTTCAAGCCGGGCGCAGCGGGCGACTTCGGCACCCATGATGCGACCTATGAGCCGGCAGAAGCGCCGCCGATTTCCGACACGCTCCTCGGCATCATCCCGACCAATCCGATCCAGGCGATGGCGGAAGGCAATATGCTGCAGATCATCTTCTTTGCGGCGCTTGTCGGCTTCGGTCTCGCGATGCTCGGCAAAAAGACCGAGAAAGTGACCGAACTGCTTGAGCAAGGCAATGAACTGGTCATGTTTCTCATCACGTTCGTTATGAAGTTCGCTCCGTACGGCGCGTTCGGACTCATCGCTTCCGCCATCGGAAGCCAGGGATACGATGCGCTCAAGGCGATGGGCCTGTACATGGCCGTCGTGCTCGGCGCGTTGCTCATCCACTCGGTCGTGACCTACGGCGGAACGGTTGCCTTCCTCGCCAAGCGGAATCCGGTCTGGTTCTTCAAGAACTTCATCCCGCCGCAAGTCGTCGCGTTCAGCACCGCAAGTTCTGCCGCAACACTTCCGCTGTCGATGAAAACGGCGCAGGAAAAGCTGAAAGTGCCGGAATCGATCAGCTCGTTCGTCCAGTCACTCGGTGCGACGATCAACATGGACGGCACGGCAATCATGCAGGGGGTGGCCGTCGCGTTTATCGCACAGGCGTACGGCATCGATCTTACGACGGGCCAGCTTATTACAGTCGTCCTGACTGCCGTGCTTGCGAGCATCGGAACGGCCGCCGTGCCGGGCGCGGGCCTGATCATGCTCGCGATGGTGCTCACGTCGGTCGGCCTGCCGGTTGAAGGAATCGCGCTCGTCCTCGGTGTCGACCGCCTGCTCGATATGGTCCGGACATCGGTCAACATCACCGGCGACGCGGCATGCGCCATGATGATCGCCCAGTCCGAAGGGGTGCTCGGCGATCCGCAATCTGAAGAAGCGGCCCTTCCCGAAAAGAGCCGCAACCTGGAAGAGACTTATTGAACGGAAACGGACTTACCATTCTCACTGAATGAAACCGAATCAAACGGCCGGCCCTTTTAAACAGGGCCGGCCGTTTTGCCGCTCAGCAGACAGTTAGAGAGGTCAGAGAGCGGGCAGCACTTGTTCAGCCGCCCCCCCTTCCAGTGGCATCCGGTACAGGAAGTAATCCGGCCTGCCGCCGCCGAAGTTCCGGTCCTCGATGAACCAGAGCGTCTGTCCATCGGCGCTTATAACCGGCTTGCCGGCGTACGTCCGGGTCCGTGTAAGCTGCTTGTCTTTCCCGCCGGTTGGTTCATGGATGAACAGTTCGTATTCGAACAATCCGCTGTTGGACGTTTTCGCGACGGTCTGATAAATGACTCTACCATCCGGGAGAACGAGGAAATCATAGACGTCCTGCGGGAATCCGGTTCCGGCTTTTTCCGCTTCGCCGGCTGTTTTCGGCGCTCGGTAAATTTGCTGGGTGGCTTCAAATGTTTCTTCGGCAAATTCGGCTTCATCTTCTCCAAACATCGTGAAGAAAACGGAATCCGAACCTTCCGGGATGTTGATCGAGCGCATGTCGTACGCTTTCAGTTCGGTCAGCGCCCGGGTGGAGCGGTCGGACAGCTCCAGTTCGTGCACGTCAAAATCGTGCGGGTGTGCAGCGGCGACCGGCGAGTAATTCTCAAATACGCCCGCCCGGAGGAAGTAAATCCGGCCGGGATCATCAAGGCTGAAGGCAAGCTCTGTGATGAGCCCTCCGTCCTGGTAGACTCCCGTATCGCTCCCGCTTTTCAAGTCGATCTTCCGGACGGTGCTTTTCAAGCCGGTTGTCCGGTCTTTCGGGTTCACAGCAAAAAACAATGCACTTCCGTCGGGGGAGAAGGAGAGGTCGGCGATCCGGCTGTCCGATTCCGTGCCGGCAAGCGGTCCGCGTGTCTGTCCCTCCCTGTTCAGAAGGTAAATCCCCGCACTGCCCTCCGTGTAGGAAACATAGGCGACCGTCCCGTCGGCGGAGACGTCATAGACCTCCGACAGGCCCTCCTCCCGCTCGTCTTCCGGCTTCTGGAGGACAAACCCGGCGGCAGCGGAGGCGGCCGTCGCCAACCCGATCAGCAGCAGAACAATCAAAAGCGGTCTCTTCATCATGATTCATTCCCTTCAGGGGATCCGGAAAAACAGCAGCAGTCCGGTGATGATGACGGCGACTTGGATTCCGGTGATCCCGTAGGCGATTTTAATGCGCCCTCTGTTCAGGAGCATTGCCTGGGCCAGATAAGTGAATCCCCAAAAGGCAGCGGGGATGAAGGCGAACATCCAGACCCTGTCGGTGCCGTCCGAGAAGGCGAGGGCTGCCCAAAAGAAAAACAGGGAAACGGCGAGCGAGAAGATGCCGGTCGTCACATTGGCGGCGTTGATCGCAATCTCATGCTTTTCATTCTTTGACCGGCTGGTCCTGTAATCGTAGGCGGTCGTGCGGTAGATCAGGGCAAGCGAAAGCAGGATAAGCAGCCAGCCCGCGACACCGAGCGCGCCGCCCGCAGAGCCGGCCATATCTGCGGTCAACAGGGTTCCGGCCAGCAGCACGCCGATCTGAAAGATGAACAGACTGTTGAGGGCAAGCCGCCGGTTGAGAGCCGCCGGGGGATCCAGGGCGAATGCCAGGAGCACCGAACCAACGAAGGATGACAGCACCAGCCAGGCGGTGAGGGCATGCCAAGACGTCAGCAGCACCGCATAAAATCCGGCGAAACCGAACAGCAGGGAACCGGCGGCAAGCGTGAGGATCATGCCGCGACGGTAGGGATAAAGGGCCTCCTGGATCTGCCGTCCGATCTGCCGTCCGTCGCCGAAGCGTTTCATGGCGATTGATTCGGCCACTACTTCCGGATGCCCTTCTTCCTGCAACTGCCGGAAAGTCTCCTCCAGGTGCCCGGCCAGTTCTTCCGTCAGATCCTGCCGCTCCTCGCGGGTACCGTCTGTCCGCCGGGCGATGGTCCGGGCGAAACGGATGAATACGGGCCTCATTGCAGGCCCTCCGCCGTTTTTCGGATGAGGGAATCCACCTGATTCCAGCTCTCCATCTTTTCATTCACGGCTTCGCCGCCTTTGTCGGTGAGCCGGTAGTATTTCCTCCGCTGACCACTTCCGTCGACCCAGTAGGACTCCACCCAGTTTTTCCGTTCGATCCGCTTGAGTGCTGCATACAGGGTGCCTTCGCTCATCTCGTAGGCACCGCCGCTCAGTTCATGGACGAGCTGGACAATTTCATAGCCGTAAAGGTCTTCGCGCCGGAGCAGAGACAGGAGAATCAGGTCGATGCTGCCTTTCAGCATTTCTTTTTCCAACGGGGATCGCTCCTTTGAGTGAATTTTATATACATTGTATCGCAAGGTACATTGCAGCGCAAGGTATATGCATAAATAGACAGAAATTTTAATAAACTGTATTGACTTCACTTCAAATCGGGCGATATAATAAAAGAAAGCGTTTTCATTTGCAGGGGTAGATTTGGTGGAAATATAGAATGGAGGGATTGCAATGAAGTTGGCAAGGAACATCCTGATTGCTCTTGTCGCCGGTGTCTTGGTCGGTCTTGTCCTTAATCTATTTGCGCCGGGTCTGTTTGCCAAGGCTGACGTGTTCCTGTTCAAGCCGCTCGGAACCATCTTCCTGAACCTTATGAAGATGCTCGTCGTGCCGGTCGTGTTCATCTCCATTGTCCTTGGAACGGTCGGGATCGGGGACCCGAAAAAGCTCGGCAGGATCGGTGCCAAGACGCTCGGTTATTTCCTGATCACCACGGCCATTGCCATTGTCATTGCGCTCGCATTCGCGCTCGTCGTCAAGCCGGGTTCGGGCGGGGGCTTTGAAACGGAAGGGATTGCGTATGAGGCGAATGAGGCGCCGCCTGTTTCCGATACGCTGCTCGGCATCATTCCGACCAACCCGGTTGGGGCGATGGCCGACGGCAACATGCTGCAGATCATCTTCTTCGCGGCGCTTGTCGGATTCGGCCTGGCGATGCTCGGAGAAAAGACGGACCGCCTGAAGGTTCTGTTTGAACAGGCCGACCGGCTCGTCATGTTCCTGATCACGTTCATCATGGGCTTTGCCCCGTTCGGTGCGTTCGGGCTGATCGCCTCCGCCGTCGGAAGCCAGGGGTTCGATGCCCTGCGTGCGATGGGTCTCTACATGGGGGTCGTGCTCGGAGCGCTCGTCATTCACTCGATCATCGTCTACGGCGGATCGGTCGCCCTGATCGGGAAGCGAAACCCGGTCTGGTTCTTCAAGAACTTCTTCCCAGCACAGGTGGTCGCCTTCAGCACGGCCAGTTCCGCAGCAACTTTGCCGATTTCGCTGAAGACCGCGCAGGAGCGGCTGAAGGTGCCGGAGTCGATCAGCTCATTCACCCAGTCGCTCGGCGCGACGATCAACATGGACGGAACCGCCATCATGCAGGGAGCGGCGGTCGTCTTCATCGCACAGGCATTCGGGATTGAGCTGACGATGGGCCAGCTTGTCACGGTCGTGCTCACGGCTGTTCTCGCCAGCATCGGAACGGCCGCCGTGCCGGGTGCCGGGCTGATCATGCTGGCGATGGTGCTCACGTCGGTCGGTCTGCCGGTTGAAGGAATTGCGCTCGTCCTCGGAGTGGACCGCCTGCTCGACATGGTCCGCACCGCGGTCAACATCACAGGCGACGCAGCCTGCGCAGTCGTCGTCTCCCAGTCGGAGGGTGTCCTCGGCGATCCGGATGCGGAAGCCGCGCCGGCAGAAGTGGAAACGATCTGAACTTAATAAAGCAGGAGAGGAAACGGTTGGTTTCCTCTCCTGCTTTTTTTTATTGCATTTCGCACTTAGGGCGATGGATTCGCACTCAGAGCGGGGGATTCGCACTTAGAGCGTGGGATTCGCACTTAGAGCGTGGGATTCGCACTTAGAGCGTGGGATTCGCACTTAGAGCGTGGGATTCGCACTTAGAGCGATGGTTTCGCACTTAGAGCGTTGGATTCGCACTTAGGGCGTTGGATTCGCACTTAGGGCGTTGGATTCGCACTTAGAGCGTGGGTTTCGCACTTAGGGCGATGGATTCGCACTTAGGGCGTTGGATTCGCACTTAGAGCGCGGGATTCGCACTTAGGGCGAGGGATTCGCACTTAGAGCGTGGGTTTCGCACTTAGAGCGTGGGATTCGCACTTAGGGCGATGGATTCGCACTTAGGGCGATGGATTCGCACTTAGAGCGTGGGTTTCGCACTTAGAGCGTGGGATTCGCACTTAGAGCGGGGGATTCGCACTTAGAGCGATGGTTTCGCACTTAGAGCGATGGTTTCGCACTTAGGGCGTTGGATTCGCACTTAGAGCGTGGGATTCGCACTTTTTTATTTTGCCGGGGTGTTGGCGGAACAATTTCGCGTTTAGGGGCGAATGATCAACCTGACGTTCGATACAATCAACGTTTTCACCGATACCATCAACGTTTCGTTCGATACAATCAACGTTTTCACCGATACCATCAACGTTTTCACCGATACCATCAACGTTTCGTTCAATACAATCAACGTTTCGGACCGGATCGTCAATGTCTGCCGTCAGGCATCATTAACGGCCGTATCCATAAACGGCGCAGGTTTCACTCAGTGCCCTGCAGCCGGTACAGTTCGCTGATTGGCACGAACAGGCCGACTTTTCCTTCCGACTCGTGCTCCAGCGTCGCGAAGATGATGCCGACCACGAGTCCGTCTCGGTCGAGCACCGGGCTGCCGCTGTTGCCCCGGTAGACCGGCGCTTTCATCATAATCACCGGCCGGTCCATTCCTGCCAGTGTGATCGGGCCGATGACTGTTCCCTCATTTGCCACGCCCCGGAAGCTGAGCGGATTGCCGATGAACGTGACCGGATCGCCTTCCATCAAGTCCAACGATTCCGCGAGTTTCAGGGAAGGAAGGCCTTTTTCGCCGGTTTCCAGGACAGCCATGTCCATGTCGGGATACGATTCCGTCACATCTGCCATGAACCGCCGATCATCTGAAAGGACGACCGAGACCCGGTCATACCCCTCGACCACGTGATGGTTCGTCAGAATGGTCCCGCCATCCGAGATGATGAACCCGGTTCCCGATCCGTCGGGGGTCACGACCGATACAACTGACTTTTTCTGAACCTGGACCGTATCCTGTTCCGACAGACGGGAAGATGTCCGGAGAAAATCCACCGCCGCAATCGGATACAGCTCAAGAACGAAGGCGAACGTACTGACGACCATCGCCACGGAAATCATCCAGATCATTGCCTTTGTCCCGAAGGAAGGCTTTTTCGGTACGCTCCGTTCCCGGTATTCCTGCTGGAGTGCCTCACGCTGTGCGGCCAGGACAAGCCGCCGGATTTCTTCATCTTCCGGATCATCGGCTTCTTGCCCGTCCGGTGCGTCCGGCACATCCGGACCGCCGGTGCCCGGCTCGTCTTCGCCGAATTCGTAGTCTCCGTCTTCTTCTATCGGCTCCCTGGATCCTTCGGCGATTGAATCCCAGATCACCCAGTCATCCGGTTCCCAGACATCGTCATACTCATCTTCCCAGAGATCGTCCTCATATGGAGTTTGCTCCCGTGCCGTGTGGCCGTCTCCGTCCGTTCGCTTTTCGTCTTTGGACGAGTCCCCCTGAAAATCGTTGCGTCGATCCACGCCATTCCCCACCCTCATGCAATCTTTCCTCCATTATACATGAGGGGCGCTGATTAAAAAAACGGCCGCCCGGGGGCAGCCGCGTGAGTCAAAGCGCTATCTTCCAAGGGAATGCAGCAGCCTGAACAGCGCTTTGAAAATGATGGCGAGCGCAAACAAAGCGATCGCCACGACAACAAGAATCGCCAGAATCCCGAGCAGGCCTCCGATTGCCAGGACATGCGGCAACAGGAATATGAGCCCGAGCAGGGCGAAGCCGGCGAGGATGGCTGCAAGGTAGAGGCAGACGAGCGGGTTGCAGGAACAGTTTGCCATTATGTTCACCTCCTCCATTTACCATATGCCGTGCCGGCGGAACCGGCGGGGCGAATGGCGGGGAGGTGATAGATTTGAAAGGGGACTGTCCGGGTTCGTCAGATCGAGTAGTTGTATTCCTCCGGCAGCACCCGGCGCAGGAACTGCCGCGTTCGCTCCTCCTTCGGCCGTCCGAAGATATCCTCCGGTGTGCCGGATTCGACGACGACCCCGCCGTCCATGAAGACGACCCGGCTGGCGACTTCTTTTGCAAACTGCATTTCATGCGTGACGACAAGCATTGTCGTGCCGTCCGCGGCGATCTGGCGCATCACTCCCAGCACTTCTCCGACCAGTTCGGGATCAAGCGCGGACGTCGGTTCATCAAACAAAATCACTTCCGGATCGAGCGCGAGCGCACGGGCGATGCCGACCCGCTGCTGCTGGCCGCCGGAAAGCTGGACGGGATAAGCGTCCAGTTTGTCGGAAAGCCCGACTTTGTCGAGTGCCCGGCGCGCCTTCTCCCGTGCCGCCTCTTTCGGGATTCTCCGGCCGGTGACAAGACCCTCCATCACATTCTCCAGCGCGGTTTTGTTGTTGAACAGGTTGTAGTTCTGGAAGACGAACGCAGTTTTCTGACGGACGGCATGGACTTCTTTCTTTGTGGCATTGCGAAGATCCACTTCAAGAGAAGACAAGCGCGCCGAACCCGCATCCGCCCGCTCCAGGAAATTCAGGCAGCGGAGCAGCGTTGTCTTGCCGGAGCCGCTCGGGCCGAGGATGACGACGACATCCCCCTTGCTGATGGTGAGATCGACGCCTTTCAGGACCTCGAGCGGGCCGAATGACTTCCGGACTTCTTTGAATTCAAGCATCGGATTGCCCCTTTTCAAGCATGCCGCACCATGAAGCGCGAAGCACGCTGTTCGTATTTCTTGAATGCAAACTCCACGAGCATGCAGAGAATCAGGTACACGAGGAAAATGTCGATGTATGCTTCGATGTAATTGTATCCGGCGTTCGCCGCGACTTTCGCCTTCAGGGTGATTTCCTGGAGGGAGAGCGCATAGCCGAGCGACGTGGCCTTGATCAGGTTGACCGTGGCGGTCGCCAAATTCGGAAGCGCCGACACGAGTGCCTGCGGAACGATGATCCGGCGGAACGCCTGGAATCCCGTCAGGCCGACCGACCAAGCCGCCTCGAGCTGGCCGCGATCGACCGTGGCCAGTGCCGAGCGGAACACTTCCGACAAGATGGCCGTCGTGCTGAACGTGAACACAATAAAGGCATACCAGATCGGATTGATCTCATACACATTCGCCCGGATGCCGTACTTCTCGAAGAAAGCGGTCAGGAAAAGCGGGACGCTGGCATACGTGATGAAGATCTGCACGATGATCGGCGTTCCCCGGACGAACGAGACATACACTTTTGCCAATTCACGCAGAACCGGGATTTCACGGATCCTCGAAAGGGCCAGAAGGAATCCGGCCGGAACCGACAAGAGGAGCGCCACGGCCGTGACGGCAAGCGTCACCGGCACACCGGACAGCGCGGTGAAAAACGTTTCGATCAGGAAGGGGATGTTCAGGCTCTGCTGCATTTTCCGGCACCTCCTTTCAAGCGGCCTTCACGGTGCGCCGCCCCTTGCCGAGCCGCTTTTCGAGGAAACCGAAAAACTGCCCGATCAAGATCGACAACACCCAGTAAAGGAGCGCCAGGGCGATAAACACTTCCAGGGCGTGGGCGTTGAAATTTGCCGCCACGATCAGATTGGCCTTGCCGACGATATCGATCAGGCCGATCGTATAGGCGAGCGCCCCTTCCTGAAGAAGGGCGATGAGCCCGTTTGCGAAATTCGGAAGCGCCACCACTGCGGCCTGCGGCAACACAATCCGCCGGTAGGCCTGCAATGGGCTCAGCCCGACGCTCACCGCCGCCTCATACTGCCCGCGGTTGATCGCCAAAATCGCCGAGCGGGCCACTTCCGACAGGATCGCGGCGAACTGCAGGGTGAACGTGATGACGACGAAAACCGCGGTATGGACATCGTGCAGGTTGAGCCCGAACTGCCCGGCGAGAAACGGCACGCCGTAATAGACAAGGAACAGAAGGACGATCGACGGCGTGCACCGCATGATCGTCGTGTATCCGTCGGCCAGTCTGCGGGCGGTCCCGCTTTGGCCGAGCTTCGCTGCGGCGAGAAGCAGTCCGGCCGCGGTGCCGAACAGGACCGACAGGCCGGCGACGAGAAACGTCACACCGAGGAACGGAAGCAACTGGGGAAACGAACTCCAGATATATGAAGCGTCAAAATACTTTTCAATCATCTGCCGGGCCGCCCGTTACCGCTCGGCGCTTTCCAGCACGTCAAACAAGTTGCGCCCGTAGAATTTCTCGCTCAGTTCCTCCAGCTTTTTGTCTTTCTTCAGCTGCTCGATTGCCCCGTCATAGGCTGCGGCGAGGTCTTTTTCGTTCCGGTTGAACAGCGGCCATGTTTTGATCACGGCGAATTCGTTGTAGACCACTTCGTCTTTCAAGTGGTGATACGGCCCGTCTTCCGCCGTCACCTGCTTTTCAAACGGCCCCTCGATCATGACGCCGCCGTCGACCCGTCCTTCATTGACCCATTGGACGACGTCGACCGTGAACGAATCCCCGGCCTTCAGCTTCACCTGGTTGTCCGGGTGGGCCAGGTTGTATTCCTCGATGACGGTGTACTGTGCGTTATTCGCCGCAATCGGGGCGAGCGAGTAGCCGGCAGAGGCGAAGTCTTCGAGAGACTTGATCGCTTCATCCTCTTTTCGGAGGACGAGCCCCGCGCTGCTCAGCCCGAGAAACTGTTCGGGATAAAGGAACTTTTTCGTCCTCTCTTCCGTCCAGAACGCGTTTTTCACCCCCGCCTGGAATTTGCCCTGTTCGACGCCGATGAGGAGGTCGTCGCTTGTCGTGCCGACGAATTCAAACTCGTATTCGGGCAGTGCTTCATCCACGAGTTTCATCACTTCCACGTCATAGCCGGTCGGATTCCCGTTTTCATCAAGCCACGACATCGGCTTGGAAGACTGGTCGTACGCGATTTTCACTTTCCGGACGCCGTCCTCATCCGCCGCTTTTCCCGCTCCGCAACCCGCAAGCAGAAGCGCCGCTGACGCTCCGAGCATGAACACTTTTAAACGTTTGCCGAATTTCATTTCATTTCCCCCCTGATTGGATTTGCTTTTTGGCGGTGGCCGTTTTGGACAGAATTTCGCCGGCGGACAGATTCGATGGCGGACTCTGCAAGCGCGCGGATGGTGATGTCATCCGCCGGCGGATTGTGGAGGCCGGCACGGACATTCCGGTACAGCCGCTGGAGCGGATTTGTGCGTTGCAGGCTTTTGGCGCCGGCAATCCGCATTGCCTTGTCAACGATGGAAACAGCGGCGTTCGTCACGGCCGTCTTCGCCGCGGGTACTTCATTTGTCAGGAACGGACGGCGATCCGGATTGTCCCAGGCTTGCGCAACGCTGTAAATCAAATGGCGGGCCTGTGTGAGTTCCAACTCAATCTCCCCGATGAGCGAGCGGACATTCGGCAGTTCGCTGATCGGCCCCTTGATGCTGTTCGGCGAGTGTTGATCGGCAAATGAAATCGCATAGTCCCGTGCCGCCTGGGCAATTCCCAGATAAGTGGCCGGAATATGGAGAAGCCAGCCGTCAAACTTCGGACCGCCGGAAGATTTTCCGGGCAGCTCCACCAGCGCCTCTTCACCGACACGGACATTGTCGAGCACCAGGTCATGGCTCCCGGTCCCTCTCATCGAAATCACATCCCAGGTTTCTTCGACCTGCAGGCCGTCCAGGTCTTTATGCAACAGGAAAAACCCGATCTGCTCCTGATCCTCCACCCATGCCGATGTGATGAAATAAGTCAAGGTAGGGGAGCCGGTCGTGAAGGCCTTCCGTCCGTTCAGAAGATAGGAGCCTCCGTCACGAACAGCGGTCGTTCCCGGCCGACCGCCGCGGGAAGGACTGCCGGTGACCGCTTCGCTGACCGAACGGTTGACGAGCGCCCCTCCGAGCAGTTCATCTGCAAAAAAACGAAGCATTTCCGGTGTCCAGTCCCGCTTCTCGAAAATACTGCCGGCAATGCCCAGGTTCCAGCCGATGGAAAGAGCCACATTTTCATCGTACTTGGCGATCGTTTCCTGAAACAGCACCATTTCGTACACGCCAATCCCGGTACCGCCGAACGCTTCCGGAACGGCGAGCGCCGTGTAGCCGGAAGCGGCCAGTTCTCGAATCTGCTTTTCCGGATATTCTCCGTCTTCATCGCGCTGCTGGGCATTTTCGGCAAACTGTCGGCCGAGTGTTTCCAGCCGCTCCGCCCACTGTCTCTGTTGCTCTGTTTGAATCCATAAATTCACGCTGAACGCCTCCTCCGATAATGTATAATATTAAATGTTAAGTGGAATAGTCGGGATTTGAGCCAAATAATTTTTCGGGCCTGTGATCAAGGGCCCGAAAAAAATCGTTCAACCACGATTGTCCATACTATAATGATGCATGCATGAAAAGTCAATATGATTTTCATCTTAAGCATTCAGCCGGCGTTTTTCCTCCCACCTGGCATAAAGGACGCCTGCTCCCGCGATCAGTTTGCCGGCAGCATAAGACAGCAAGATCCAAACGGTTGTCAGGATGGCGGAAAACCGGACGCTTTCCATGAAATCCGGATGAACCGGGTGGGACCGGGCGGCAATCCAGCCGGCAAAAAGCCAGATGGCAACAATGACGGCTGCCTGGATGATCAGACGAACCAGGTAAGCCCGTTTTCGAATATGGAAAAAGAAGAACAGGGGGACCAGGAACAGAAGGACGTAGTTATATTCATCATCGGAGACGAACATCCCGTTCTCGATTTCCCAGCCCGGCATGCTCCGGACGAGCCCGATCAGCATGATCGAGAGGCAGACCATCAGGACCGCAACCCCGCTCAGGTCGAAAATCCACACATACCGCTTGCGTTCTTCTCCCGGCATGAGAAGCCTCGGCGTCGGCGGCCCGAACAGCGTGATCCGCCCGGGGACAAACGGCAGCAAAAGAGGCTCGCCGGTGAGAATCTCCCGATATTCATGCTCATCCAGCACCGGACCCAGGGCGTAGTCCGGATAATGTGCAATGTTGAAATACCCGGTCTTTACGGGGATGCCCGGCGGAAACTGTTCGTATAATTTCCAAAAATCTTCCGGGCGTTTTTCGGTGATGGAAAGCAACCGCCGTTCACCGTCCTCCCTCCACTCGGCAACCAGCCGCGGGTACTCTGCATAGAAAGGGGTTTTCCCCGCCATGAACCGCTGGGCGTGGGGCAGGATATAAAGACTGGTCATCCGGCTGAAGGGAATTTCTTCTTTCCCCGCATCACCGGTTTTAGGCAGTGCCCATTCATGGACGATTCCGGACCCGGTCACCTGCACGATATCTTCCCGGCGGGGAACCCGGATGGAAATTCGGAGCACCCACCAGCCGAGCGGCAACAGAAAGGCCGTGATGGCGAGCAAGAAGAGAGCGACGGCCCACTCGCCGAGAATCAGGGTATAAATGACGCCGGCAGCTGTGAGCAGAGCTCCCGCAAGAGGCAGTGCGGACAAAAAGACGCTCAGCATCTTCAAGGGCCAATTCAGTTTCACCCGATATGTTTTTGAGGCCATGGAGTTCACTCCTTCCGCTTTTTATACGGAAGTGGCCGTCCGGCGGTTTCTGGTACGGAAGTCCCGTTCGGGCATTGAAAGAGAAACGCACGGATGCCCGGCCTGGTTCTTCAGTTCATCTGGCGCCCGGTCCCCAGATGTCTTCGGCGATGCTCACCACATGCCGGATTTTCGCCCATTGCTCTTCTTCCGTCAGGTTGTTGCCTTCCTCTGTGGAAGCAAAACCGCACTGCGGACTGAGGGCTAGCTGCTCAAGCGGAAGGTAGCGGGCCGCTTCCAGGATCCGTGCCTTGATCACCTTTTCATCTTCCAACTCCGGGCGCTTTGTCGTGATGAGTCCGAGAACGACAGTCAGGTCCGGCCGGTTCACGAAGCGGAGCGGCTCGAATCCTCCCGAGCGCTCATCGTCAAATTCCAGAAACAGTCCGTCAACCTGAAGTTCTCCGAAAATCACTTTTGCTGCCTGCTCGTAGCCGCCGCTTGTGAAGTAATGCGAGCGGAAGTTGCCCCGGCAGATGTGCATCATCACAAGCAGATCGTCCGGCCGGCCGTCAATGACGCCGTTGATCGCCTCCGCAAACCGGTGGATGAGTGCATCCGGATCGGACCCGCCTTCCCGGATCCGGTTTCTCTCTTCATCGGTAAAGAACGAAGTCCACGCCGTATCATCGATTTGGAGATAGCGGCATCCGGCATCGTACAAATCCCGGATCAGCGCCCGGTAGGCCGGAATCAAGTCGGCATATACATCTTCCGGCCTGTCGTAGGCAGCGGTCTCAAACCGGGCGCGGGCAACCACGAGGTTCGGGCTCGGAATGGTGAATTTTACGGCAGTGTCTTCTCCTGCAATTTCTTTTAGTGACTTGAAATGGCCGATGAACGGATGACTCCCGCTGTAGCCCACTTTGCCTGTTACTTTGATACCGCCGGGCCGGACCTCGACGCCCTGGAATTTCCGGGTTCCTTCCGGCTGTTGATACAGTTCAATGCCGTCCAGCCCCGCCAGAAAGTCAAGGTGCCACCAGCTGCGGCGGAATTCCCCGTCTGTGACTCCCTGAATGCCGTTTTCTTTTTGGGCCTTTACGAGACGCCGGATTTCCTCGTCTTCGATGCGGGTCAGTTCCTCGCGGGAAAGGTCTCCGTCCCCGAACCGGAGCCGTGCTTCTTTCAGCCGGGCGGGACGGAGGAAACTGCCGACGTGATCTGCTTTGAACGGTGCGCGGACGCGCGGTGTGGTTTCTGTGCGGATGGTCATTGATATTCCTTCTTTCTAATTTTATGGAGTGGTTATAAATGGAGTGTTCAAGCCTGCCCTGCCGAGCCTGCCGCCAGGGAGGAACGTGCCAGTTCGAAAGCTTGTTCTAAATCGCCGATGAGGTCCTGTGCGTCTTCGATGCCGACCGACAGCCGGAGCAGGGAATCATCGATGCCGCGTTTGGTCCGCTCTTCAAGCGGGATGTCGGCGTGGGTCTGGGTCGACGGATACGTGATGAAGCTCTCCACGCCGCCGAGGCTTTCCGCGAACGCGATCAGCTCCAGTTTCTCAAGCAGCGGGGCGACGAGCGCCGGATTGTCGACGCGGAAGGACAGCATGCCGCCCTTGCCGGGATAAAGCACGTCTGCCACAGACGGTTCGGACTGCAGCCATTGAGCGATGTCCTTCGCGTTTGCCTCATGCTGCTTCATCCGCAGCGGGAGCGTCTTCAGCCCGCGGATGACAAGCCACGAATCAAACGGAGACAGCACGGCGCCTTCCGCATTGTGCTGGGCTGAGAGACGCTCGCAAAGATCCTCGCCTTTTGCAACGACGAGCCCTGCGAGTACATCGTTGTGGCCGCCGAGGTATTTCGTCGCGCTGTGGATGATGATATGGGCCCCGAGCTCGATCGGCCGCTGGAGAATCGGCGTGTAGAATGTGTTGTCGACGATGAGGAGCAACCCGTGTTTCTTGGCGAGTTCGCCGTAAGCGGGGATGTCGATCTCCTGAAGAAGCGGGTTTGTCGGAGATTCGATGAACAGCGCTTTTGTCCCGCCGGTGATCGCCTGTTCCACTTCGGCAAGGTCGCCAAACGGCAGATAGTCGACGGGCACCCCGTACTGCCTGCGGTAATGCTCAAACAGGCGATACGTTCCGCCGTACAGGTCTTCCGGCGCGAGGATGCCGTCACCCGGCCGGAACAGGGACAAAACGAGCCCGATGGCCGCCATGCCGGAAGAACAGGCGAACGCAGCGTCGCCGCTCTCCAGCTCTGCGAACCCTTCTTCAAGAAGTGCGCGCGTCGGATTCTTCGTTCGGGAATAATCATAGCCCGTGGACCGGCCGAGCCCGGGGTGTTCATAGGCGGTCGACAAGTGGATCGGGGGATTCACTGCGCCGGTGAGCGGATCGTTCCGGTTGCCGAGCTGGGCGAGCAGCGTGGAAATGCTTTTCTTTGTCATGGTTCTTCGTTCCTTTCTCTTTTGGGAAAATGAAAACCGGACCCTCCAATGAAGAAGAAGGCCCGGCAAATGATGCGGAATCGTCTTCTCATCTTCCGGATCCTCCGTGTGGAATCCGCTGGAATTAGCACCTTCGCCGACAGGCAGGTTGCTGAGACATCGCAGGGCCAGTCCCTCCGTCTCTCTTGATAAGAATCGCTGATGAAGTTGTAAGTGGAATAGTTCGAAAAATTCGATAAACCAACCTTACCACCTTTCGGGGGCGGAAACAAGCTATTTCCTTTAGGTTTTCTCTGTAATCGTTTACAAGGCGGATACCTTGGCTTCAAGGCATATTACAGGCGGAATGGGGCAAAATCCTGTTATGATGGAGAAGAAATAAACTTAAGGAGTTTTCCATATGCCGATTAAAGTAAAAGCCATCATCGGGAGCACCAGCTCCACTTCCTATAACTTGAAAGTCGTCGAATTCATGCGCAAGCGCTACGCCGGCAAGCTGGAGATCACCCCGGTCTTCATCAATGCACTCGAGCCGTTTGCCATCGACATCGAAAACGACCCGACGCCGAACGTGCTGGACTTCAAAGCGGAGGTCGCCGATTCCGACGCCGTCTTGTTCGCCGTTCCGGAATACAACTTCTCCATTCCGGGAACGCTGAAAAATGCGATCGACTGGATGTCCCGCGGCGAACTCGTCCTGCAGGGCAAGCCGACATTCATCATCGGCGCCTCGATGGGCAACCTCGGCTCAGTCCGAGCCCAGCAACATCTGCGCGAAATCCTGTCGAACCCGAACCTTGCACCGGCGATCCTTCCTCAAAACGAAGTGTACATCGGAGCGGTCCATGCGAAACTGGACGCAGACGGCACCCTCACCGACGAAGCGACGGTCGCTTTCCTGGACCGCGTCGTCGACAACTTCATCAAGTTCTACGAAAAAGAAACGGCTTCCGCCAACCAATAAAATCCGTCCCGCAGCTCCCGAATGGAGCGGGCGGGATTTTTTGTGCGCGGGGAGCCGCTGTTTTTTTGATTGTCCGGGTTTCGGTTCGGGTAAAGTAAACGAGACGAGGAAGGGGTGATCCGCAATGAAAAAGGACAATCAGCAAGAAAACAGACCGGAAAAAGATGAAGTGAAACGGTCCGACGATCCCGAAAAGCTGGCGCTCGGCCCCGACGGCGACAACCAGTTCACCGGCATGCCGGACGGCCAGATGCCCGACTTCGAACCGGAACAAAGCGGCAAAGGGCAGATGAAGCAGGCGGAGGAAAGCACGGAGGACAAATAACAGCGCGAGCAGCCCCTTCACGGAATGCGGAAATCCCCGTTTTCCGTGGAGGGGCTTTTTTCATTTGAATTTTTGCCCGAACTGTACGACTCGGGGGCGGACCCGTACGACTCAAGGTTGAATCCGTACGACTCGGAGGCGGACCCGTACGACTCAAGGCCCGATGCGTACGATTCATCTTTTATGTGGTTACCATGCAGGTCCTGCCGGAAAGATTCTTAACCTCACCCACCGCCCTGTCCCGGTTCTACCATCCCGGCCGGGCGATTAGACCCAGGGCGGGCGGACTGTCCCCATTTTTATCCCAAACCGCACAGCGGCGCTCCTGCCGGCTGTGCGGTTTTCTATTTATCCGAGATTCAGGGCGAAACAACCGGCGGGCACCGGTAGATTCGCCCGTGCACAAATGGTTCCCCTGAATAGATTGATAGAGCAAGGCCAATAAGCAGTGAAAGGAGGTGATAGAAATGATGAAAAGATCTCAAAGAACAATGCCGACTGGCATGACCCAAGCAGAGCTTGGAGAAAAAATCAGCAACGCCATAAACATGGCACAGTCGATGGGCAATCGGAATGCGGAAGTCCGCGGTCTTCAGAACCTGCAGAATCAGATGTCGATCATCGATCCGAACCGGGTAGTCGTTGATTTGGCGACGATTGTTCTGCCGAATGATTCACTGCTCGAGTTCCCTCCATTGTACGCAGAAGTAAGAAACGATCCATTCTTCCTCCGATGCTGCGAAGGAGAGACGGAAGACCCGGTTCCGGGCATTCCTTCCTCCCCGTGCGGTTGCGGACCGGTAGATCCAGTGAACGGTATGGAAATCCGTGTAACCGGCCACATCAACTGGCATCTCTGCTTTGAACTCGAGACGTTCTTCAACAACGGAGCGAACAACTGTGGTGCTAGTGTACCGCTTGCCATCACGGCAACCGGCACGACCTGTGTGGATCAGCAACTCTGCGTTGATTCCGGGCTTAATACATGCCCGGACTTCTGCAACGAGAACACAGTCTCCTTCGCAATTGGATGCTCTTTCTGTGAAATTGACACCAAGCTGTCTGTGACCTACTATGTCGTTCACCTGCTTCCGCCATGTGAAACAACAATGCCTTGACGGGTATTAAGGGCCCTGTGCATCGCACGGGGTCTTTTTCGGGTTCTGATGACAAATTCGTTCGCAGGGTTGTCTTCAGAGCGGACGGGGTAAGTGAAGGATAGTGTATACTAATCGCAAACATGTTTCGGAAGAAGGGATTTTTCATGTCGACGAAGTACGCAGATGACAGCCTGATGCTCCATACCGACTTGTATCAGATCAACATGGCGGAGTCCTACTGGGCGGACGGCATCCATGAGCGGAAGGCGGTGTTCGATCTTTATTTCCGCAAGCTGCCGTTCGGGAACGGGTATGCGATTTTCGCGGGGCTTGAGCGCGTGCTTGATTACTTGAGGAGTTTCCGGTTCACGGAGAGTGATATCGGCTATCTGCGGGACGAGCTCGGGTTCCGGGAGGATTTCCTGTCTTATCTGGCGGAGCTCCGGTTTACGGGAGATGTGTACTCGATGACGGAAGGCGAGGTCGTGTTCGGCAATGAGCCGCTCATCCGGGTGGAGGCGCCGCTCATTCAGGCGCAGCTGATCGAAACCGCGCTGCTCAACATCATCAACTACCAAACCCTCATCGCCACGAAGGCGAGCCGGATCAAACAAGTCGTCAAAAACGATGTCGTCATGGAATTCGGCTCCCGCCGTGCCCAGGAGATGGACGCGGCCATCTGGGGCGCGCGTGCGGCGGTCATCGGCGGGGTGGAGGCGACGAGCAACGTCCGGGCGGGGAAACTATTCGGCATTCCGGTTGCCGGCACGCATGCCCACTCGATGGTGCAGGCTTATGAAAGCGAGTATGAGGCATTCCATGCGTATGCCCGCCGGCACAAGGACTGTGTGTTCCTTGTGGATACGTACGATACGCTGAAGATCGGCGTGCCGACGGCGATCCGCGTGGCGAAAGAGCTCGGCGACAAGATCAATTTCCACGGCATCCGTCTCGACAGCGGGGACATCGCTTATCTGTCAAAGGAATCAAGGCGGATGCTCGATGAAGCCGGTTTCCCGGATGCAAAGATCATCGTGTCGAACGACCTGGATGAATACACGATCATGAACCTGCACCTGCAGGGGGCGAAGGTCGACCAGTGGGGAATCGGGACGAAGCTCATCACCGCGTACGACCAGCCGGCACTCGGGGCGGTTTACAAACTGGTGTCCGTGGAAAACTCAATGGGTGAGATGGAAGACCGGATCAAGATCTCCTCCAGCGCCGAAAAAGTGACAACGCCGGGGATTAAGAAAGTATACCGGATCATTGACCGGGAAAACGGCAAGTCGGAAGGGGACTACATCACCCTTGCAGACGAAGAGCCGGAAAAAGAAAAGCGTCTCAAGATGTTCCACCCCGTTCACACGTTCATCTCGAAATTCGTGACGAATTTCGATGCGGTCAACCTGCATACAAAGGTTGTCGAAGACGGAGAGGTCATCTACACGCTGCCGACGCTCGATGAAATCGTCGATTTTTCCCATGAACGGCTCAGCCTGTTCTGGGACGAGTACAAGCGCTCCCTCAATCCCGAGGAATATCCGGTTGACCTGAGCCAGAAGTGCTGGGACAACAAGATGCGCAACATCCACGAAGTCCGCGAACGCATCCATGATTTTGAACTCCACGAGAAAGAGCTGGACTGACAGACAGGGCCCTTGCGGAAACTTCAACCGGGGCGTGAGAACAAGAAGGAGGAACTGCCGATGACGTTGCAGCAAGAGATTATCCAAGAACTGAAAGTGAAGCCGGAGATCGACCCGGCTCATGAAATCCGTGTGTCCGTCGACTTTATGAAAGCCTATGCCCGCCGGCACCCGTTCCTTGAAGGGTTCGTGCTGGGGATTTCCGGCGGCCAGGATTCGACGCTCGCCGGCAAGCTCGCACAAATCGCCGTCGATGAACTGAATGCGGAAGACGGCGGAGAGCGGTACAAATTCCACGCCGTCCGACTGCCGTACGGCGTGCAGTTCGACGAATCGGATGTCGATGACGCCCTCGACTTCATCTCGCCGTCCGTCACTTACCGGGTGAACATCAAGGGAGCGGTCGACGCGAGCGCGGCGGCGCTGGCGGAAGCCGGTGTCGTCCTCACCGACTACGTCAAAGGAAACGAAAAGGCCCGGGAACGGATGAAGGTGCAGTACTCGATCGCCGCTATGAAAAATGCGGTCGTCATCGGAACCGACCAGGCGGCCGAGGCGCTGACCGGCTTCTATACGAAATTCGGCGACGGCGGTGCGGACATCATGCCGCTCTTCCGGCTCAACAAGCGCCAGGGCAAGATGATGCTGAAAGAACTCGGCTGTCCGGAGCACCTGTACACAAAAGTGCCGACCGCTGATCTGGAAGAAGACAAGCCGGCACTGCCGGACGAAGTGGCGCTCGGCGTCACCTATGACGACGTCGACGATTTCCTGGAGGGAAAGGAAGTTTCGGCAGAAGCCCAAAAGAAACTCGAAGACCTCTACTTGAGATCCCGCCACAAGCGGCACCTGCCGATCAATGTGTATGATGACTTTTGGAAAAAATGACGGATGAAAAAGGCTGGCCCCAAGAGGTCGCTGAATAAGAGCCGACACTCACATTGTGTCGGCTCAGACTGTAGACAAAGTGAGCCTAATGCTCCTTTGGCTACAGTTTTTCTTTTTCCTGAACATCCTTC